>JANYJI010000060.1 GCA_025358525.1 Chloroflexota bacterium
CGGACTTGCCGGGCGGCCAGCTGGGCCATCGGAGTCAGCTCATCGTAAGTGACCATGTGCGTGACGCCGGCGAGCTTGCGAGCCTGTTTGGCGACGGAGCCGGCATGGTCGCCGATCCTCTCCAGCTCGTATGTGACCCGATCGAGGGCAAGCAAGAAGCGCAGGTCGCGGGCGACCGGTGCCTGGGTGGCGATAGTCATTGCCACAATGCCGGCGACGGCCCGTTGAACCTCATTGATGCGTCCGTCGGCGGCGATGACCTTCTGGGCCAGGGACGCGTCGCGGTTCAGAAGGGCGTCGTGGGCCGCGAGGATCTGCTCCTCCACGTAACTGCCCATACGCAGCACGCCGTCCTTCACGTCTCGCATCTCGACATCGAGACTCGCGCGAATGCGCAAGGCGTGGCGCTTTGCATCGGCGACTACTGCGTCCTCCAGGGACCTCATCTTCGACTCCTGATTTTGATTGGGACTCATCCGAATCGTCCGGAGATATAGTCCTCGGTGAGTCGCTCGGTCGGCCGGGTGAAGATTCGGCCGGTGGGTCCAACCTCGACGAGGTAGCCGGCGCGATCCTCGGCCATCGTAAAGAAGGCCGTGACATCGCTCACGCGTGCCGCCTGCTGCATGTTGTGAGTAACGATGACGATGGTGTAGGCCTGTCGCAGCTCGCGCATCAACTCTTCGATACGGAGTGTCGAGACCGGGTCTAGGGCCGACGCGGGCTCGTCCATCAGGATCACCTCTGGATCCGTGGCCAGGACTCGGGCGATGCAGAGGCGCTGCTGTTGGCCGCCGGACAGGGCCAGGCCGGACTTGCGCCGCAGGTCGTCCTTGACCTCGTCCCACAGCGCCGCCCGCTTGAGACTCGTTTCCACCAGTTCCTCGAGTTTGCGCCGATCATTCATGCCGCGGCGGCGCGGGCCGTAGGCCACGTTCTCGAAGATGGACATCGGGAACGGGTTGGGGCGCTGGAAGACCATGCCGACCCTGCGCCTCAGCTCGACGACACTCACCTCGGGGTCCATGACATTTTCGCCTTCAAGGCAGACAGCGCCTTGGACGCTTGCGCCCGGAATGAGATCGTTCATGCGGTTGAAGCAGCGCAGGAAGGTGCTCTTGCCGCTGCCGGAAGGTCCGATGAGGGCCAGGATCGAGCGTGCCTGGACCTGGAGGGATACGTCGCGAACCGCAACCTTCTCGCCATACATGATGGAGACGTGCTCCGTTGCGATCTTGATAGAGATGGTGGCGGCAGATGCCTCGTCGCGGACCACGGGCGCGGTCACGTCGATAGCCCGGACCGAGGGTACGGGGTGGGGGGCAGTAGCAAGCATTTCGTCTCCGAAGTTCATGCGGCCGTCAGCCTTCGGGTCAGCACGCGGCCCAGAAAGCGCGCCCCAAGGTTGAATATCAGGACCAGCGCGATCAGGAGCGCGGCCGAGCCATCGACGATCTGGTTGCGGTAGGCGCCCAGACCCTCGGATTGCAGCTTGTAGATATAGACGGACAGGGTTGTGGCGGGTCGGAAGGGGCTCCACGGCGATGCCGGGTTGGTAATGTCGAGGTTGCCGAAGTTGAGGTGCGTGGGCGTCCCGATCCCTGCCGTGAACAGGAGAACGGCAGCCTCGCCGAAGACGCGGCCCGCTGTCAGGATCACGCCTGTGACGAGCCCCGGGATGGCGAGCGGCAGGACAACGTGGCGGATGGTCTGCCATTTCGTGGCGCCCAGAGCGAGGCTGGCGCTGCGCTCGTCCTGCGGTACGGCCCGGAGTGCCTGTTCGGCGAGCCGGGTCATTAGGGGCAGGTTGAACATGGTGAGGGCAAGCGCGCCGCCGAGGGCCGTGAAGCCCATATGTAGCTCGTCCACGAACAGGATGAGGCCGAACATGCCGACCACAATCGAGGGCACGGAGCTGATTGCCTCTTCGGCGAATCGGATGGCGCTGGTAACGGCGTTGTCGCCGGCATACTCGGACATGTAGATGCCGCCAAGGATGCCGACCGGCACCGAGACCATGAGCGTCAGAGCGAGCATGTAGATGGAGTTCCAGAGGAGCGGGAAAATGCCGCCCAGATCGGAGTCGCTTGGATCGCTGAGCACGAAGCTCGGCGAGACGACGCCCCAGGCAGCCATGGCGAAGTGGACGATGATCGCCCCGAGCAGAAGTAGGACGAACGCGCCAGTCCCCCACAGGACGGCAGTGGCTACGCGGTCGGCGAGCATGCTGCCCCTGGAACTCTTGCCGTGCAGGCTGGGACGGCCCGGGCCAGCCTGCCTGTCGATCGATGGAGCGCCGGCGCTCACAGGGCGATCCTCCGACTGTTGATCACGCGCACGAGCACCACTGAGGTGATCGAGATGACCAGCAGGACCAGGCTCATGGTCCAGAGCGCGTCTTGCCAGGGTTCACCGAAGACCGTGTTGCCCATCTCCAGGGTGATCTGGGAGGTCAGCGTCGAGAGAGGCTGGGTGATCGCCCTGGGGAATACAGGGCTGCTGCCGATGACCATCTGCACGGCCAGGGCCTCGCCGGCGGCTCGAGTCATGCCCAGCACGACCGCCGTAAGGACACCGGGCAGGGCGGCCGGAACGAGGATGTGGCGGATCGCCTGCCAGCGGGTAGTGCCGAGGGCGAGCGATCCCGTACGGAGCTCCTGCGGGACGGCCCGAAAGGCGTCGTAGGAGACGCTCGTGACGGTGGGCAGGATCATGATCGATAGGACCAGCGACCCGGCGAGCCAGGAAAAGCCAGTCCGGAAGCCCGGCGCCCGAAAGACCTCACCGAGGACTGGCAGCGAGACCACAAGACCCTGCTGAAATGTGTCGCTCAAGAACGGCACCAGGATCGTCAGGCCGAGCCAGCCCCACACAACGCTGGGGATGCCGACAAAGATCTCCAGGGCGGGCTGCACGATCGCCTTGGCCCATTGCGGAGCGACCTCGGAGAGGAAAAGGGCCAGCCCCACGGAGAGTGGCGTCGAGATGACCAGGGCCACGACCGTAACAAAGATCGTGCCGGCAATGAACGGCAGCAGGCCAAAGTTGACGGTGCCGCTCATCCGGTCAGGCTGCCACTCAGCCGAAAAGATCTGAGTGATCGGGATGCCGTCCTTTAGGAAGAGCTGCAGGCCCTGCCAGGCGATGAAGGCGAGCAGCAGGACGACCACTCCGATCATCGAGGCCGCGGCCACAAAGACCACTCGCCGCGGCAGATCGATACGTTCGCGGAAACCCGGTCTGGCGCGCAGGCTGGCCCGTCGGTCAGGGGTTGCCAAGTGGACCATTGGCTCAACTTCGGTCACTGCGGGGTCCGGAGCGGAGCGGTGGCTATTTGGCGGCGGGGGCGTAGGAAAGGCTGGGGATGAGATTGGTCTGAACGTCCGCGCTCATCATGTAGTCGAGAAAGGCCTTGGTGAGTCCGGCGGGCTGGCCGTTGGTGTACATGTGGCCGTCGGCGGCGAGCTTGTAGGTGCCAGTGGACATGTTGGCGATCGTGGCATCGGCGCCGTTGAGCTGAAGGCCGTTGAGCAGGGACTTGTTCGCCGGGTCGTTGTAATACGCGAAGCCGATGACGCTGATCGAACCCGGGGTTTTGCTGATGGCCGTCGTGATCGCGCCGTTTGAGTCTTCAGTCAGGGTCTCGCCGCCCGTCGCCTCGTTGGCGCCGCTCAGGACGAGCTTCTTGTACGTTGAGCGGGTGCCGGAGGAAGCAGGACGCAGGATCAGGACGATCGCCTTGTCGGGGCCGCCGACAGCCTTCCAGTTGGTGATCTTGCCGGTCCAGATGTCGATGCTCTGCTGCGTCGTGAGGTTGGTGACGCCGGTCACGTCCTTGTTGGTGACGACGATCCAACCCTGCTTGGCGACGATATGGTCCACGAGTTTGTTCGCGTCGGGCGTGGCGAGCTTGCTGCCGGCGGTGATGTCGGAGTTGCCGATCTGGACGGCGCCCTGGACGACCTGGCTGAGGCCGGTGCCGGAACCGCCGCCGTTGACGGTGACCGTGGCGCCGGCGCAGGCCTTGGTGTACGCCTTGGCAGCGGCATCGATGAGCGGCTGAAGGGCCGTCGAGCCGGCAGCGGTGATGCTACCGGTGACGCAGTTCGTGGCCGAGGTGGCGGCGGTCGGCGCTGGCGATGTGCCGGCCGACGAGCACGCAGCGGCCAAGATCGTGGCCGCAATGGCCAGTCCGCCGAGACGTCGGGTTCCGTTGAGCAACGTAGTGTCTCCTCGTGCGCTGGGCGACTGGACGAGCCAACCTGCTCCCAGTTGCGAGGAGATGGTCCAAGACGGCGTTTAACGCGGTGTTGGCGGTTCGTTAACGTTCGAGCGGCCGAAAACGGGTGGGCCCGAGCGCGGGACGGTCTGAGGCGGGCCGAACGAAGCCGAGGCGGAAGTTAGGCGTGCTTGACGACGATCCGCTCGATCAGGTCCGCCACGTCCTCGCATTTGTCGATCGTGTCTTCGAGGAGGGAGTAGACGTCCTTCCACTTGAGGACCTCGATCGTCTTCGCGCCGTCATCGAAGAGGCCGGCGATTGCGGAACGGCTCAGTCGGTCGCCCTCGTTCTCGATCCTATGAACCTCGATGATGAAGCGGTCGAGATCCTTGAAGCCGCGCAGGTTGCTCAGGGCCTGGTGGATCGTTTCGCAAGCCTGGACGACCAGGGACGCCTGCTTCACGGACGTCTTCGTAGGCGACACGATGCGATAAAGGACAAAGGTGTCGGCTACCTCTTCGATCAGGTCGAGGATGTCGTCGAGGGCACTGATGAGGGCGTGGATCTCCTCGCGATCGAAGGGCGTTACGAAGGTCTGTTCCAGGCGCCGGCCGATGTCGTGGCTGATCTCGTCGCCCCGGTGCTCCGTTTCTCGAATCTTCTTGGCGGCCTTGTCGGGGTTGTCGAAGGTGCGCAGCATCGCCTCGAGCTGCCGGGCGCCGTCGAGGACGTTTGCCGCGTCCTCCACGAAGAGGTCGAAGAATCGCTCTTCGCGCGGGATCAATCGAAACGAGCGCACCTGGTCAACCTCCGGAAGACGTCGCTGTCGTGAGACGAGCCGGCCGTACGCTCGGCCTCGTCGTCGCGCTCAGATCGTCGTCATCGCTTAGGGTAGCGCTCGAGGGGCTCTCTTGCTCATTGAGCCAGGTAGTCAGGCTGAAGTCGGCCGGGTGTGGCATGCTCGATTCGTGGACATAGTCGAAGTCCTGTTCATCGTCGGCCTGGCGATCCTGCTGGGCTGGTCTCTGGCAGTCGCGATTTCTCGCGGTCGCGTTATCGAACGACTCGAGGATGCGACCGGTGCCAGCGATGCCGACGACGTGGAGCGGCTGGTTCGCGGTGCCATCGAGGAGGCCTCGGACGCCCGCTGGAACGCCGAGCAGACAGCCCACGATACTGGCTATCTCACCGAGCTGCTGACTGCGGGAGTCGTCCGGCTCAAGGACGATCTGACGGTGGAGGCCGCGAACGACGCGGCTCACGTCATGCTCGGGCGGAGGCTCGGGACAATGGTCGGGCGATCGGCCCTGGAGGCCTTTGTCGACGCTCGGATCGAGGGCATCGCCCAAACGGCCATGGAGTCAGGATCGGCCAACGGCGAGCTGGCCGTCAGGTCAAGCACGGGGACGACGGTCACGGTTCGGGCCCGTCGCTCCCCCGTGTCGGGGGTATGGCTGGTGATGGAGGACGTGTCGGAACTGCGGCGCCTGCAGCGGATCCGATCCGAGTTCATCGATAATCTCTCGCACGAGCTTCGAACGCCGCTTACGACAATCAGCCTTCTGGCCGAAACGGCTGCCCGCGACGCGGAATCCGCGTCACCGAGACTGCGTGACCGGATTTCCAAGATCGAGATCGAGACGGGTCACCTGACCCAGATGGTCAACGAATTGCTCGATCTGTCGCGTATCGAGAGCGGTACCGCCCAGTTGCTGCTCGACGACGTCAACATGATCCGAGTCGTCAGCTCCACGGCCGAACGGCTACGCCTCTTCGCGGAGCGTCAGGGACTTCGGATCGTACTGGACCTGCCAGGGCATGTCTCCCCGGTTCGCGGCGACGAGGATCGGCTCGGTCAGGTGTTGATCAACCTGCTGCACAACGCCGTCAAGTTCAGCCCTAATGGCGGCGAGATCGCCGTCGGGGTCCGCGAAGTCGCCACTGAGATCACGGTCTGGGTTCGCGATTCTGGCATGGGCGTTCCGCGGGCCGATCTGACTCGCATCTTCGAGCGTTTCTACAAGGTCGACAGGGCACGTGTCCGGGGCCGAGGCGGTACGGGCCTGGGACTCTCTATCGCCCGACACGTAATCGATTCGCACGGTGGACGAATCTGGGTCGAATCCGAGGAAGGCCGGGGATCGACATTCTCATTTACAATCCCACTCGCCCCGAAGCCGTCTGCTCCAGGGCAGGGGACATCCTCGACTGCCCACCTGGGGGCTCAGGGAATCGCCGAACCAGCCCGCCCAGGCCTGGGCTTGGGCCCGAAGCCCGGCCCCTGAGCGCTACTCCTTCGTGGTCGAGTCGCCAGTGGGCCGTCGACGCGTGGTAGGACGCTTCGTGGCGGTCCTCTTGCGCGGCGCATTGGCCACCGTGGCGGCAGGACGCGTAGTGGCGGTCTTCTTGCGCGTGGCTTTGGCCACTGTGGCCGCGGCCGGAGCGGCCGGAGCGGCCGGTTCGGGTGGCCTGTGCGGCTCGGGCGCTGGAGTCGGCTCTACCAGCGTCGCGGCCGCGATTGGCGTTTCGCCGCGCAGGTCTTCCAGTTCAGCCTGGAGCATCTGGCGCCGGAAGGTGGCCCGGTCAAGCTTTCGCAATCGCCTGCGCTCCTGGCGGGTCGCATCGGAGAGCTGGCGCTCGAGCTGTCGGAGATGCTTTCGCACGCGCCGCGGAAAGGCGGCCTTCTTGGACGCCTTGTTGCGTGTCTCGCCGGAGAGCACTGGCGCACCAGCGTGAGCCTTGCCAGGTTGCTTGGATTTGCCCTTTACCATGCCAGCCCCTTTTCGAAGATGTAGATGGTCGTTCGCCCTCCAGCAGGGCGCACGTGCGTCTTTGCCGAAGGATATGCCGTCGTCCTGGATGGTCAACCGTCAGTGCCGGCGGTCAGGAGATCGGGTGGCAGCAGCCAGCGCAGAATGCCACTCCCGGCCCCGAGCGGCCGCCGCGTGTCGATGCGCAGCAGAGTGCCCTTGCGGACTGGCAGCTCCGCCACGCCCACGAGTTCGGCCGCCAGCGAGCTGAAGTCAGGGTCGTGGCCAACCAGCAAGGGCCGGCTAGGGTTGCCGGCGCCGGCCAGCAGCCGTTCGAGTGACTCGAGGTCCAGCGGGCCTGCCAGGGCGTTGGTGACTACGATGGGCAGGCCAAGGGGGGTTGCCACGAGCCTGGCCGTCTCGAGGGCGCGAACGAGTGGTGAGCTCATGATCAGGTCCGGAAGAAAACCGATGTCGGCCAGGAAGAGGCCCAGGCGCTCCGCCTGGAGCCGGCCCTTCTCGGACAGCGGCCGCGCGGAATCGGGACCGTCCCACTTCATGGGGTCGCCGGCGTGGGCATGCCGGAGCAGGTGGAGTTGGAGTTCTTCTCTGGTCTTCACGGTTCGATCATCGCACGCCTGGTAATCGTATCGACTCCACCAATCCGGCACAGCGCCATAAATGCATTCGCGTTCCGTGTGGCGGTTCGGCGCAGTGGGCGAGGGCCAGCGCCGTCCGGCGTTACAGCGAGGCCGTTGCCCTGCCCAGCGCGCGGCGGAATGGAGCGCCGTTTACGGCCCGCCAGACCGGCCCCAGGGAGCGGCGTCGGCGGGCAACTTCGCGTTCGCGGGAGCGCAGGTAGGCACCGATCGCACGTCGCTCGATCTTGGAGAGATCTCCGGCTCGGGCGAGCAGAACTTCCCGCGCCAACTTCGCGGCCACGTCTGCATCGTGGAGACTGCCAAGGTGGTCCTGCAGTGCCGCCACCTTAGCCAAAAGGGGGTCACCGTCCGGGCCGAGCGTCTCGCCAAAGAACTCCAGCGCGTAGCGCAGCCATTTGGTCGAGATGCGCAGATTGTGGAGAGTCTCAATGTCGGCCCAGGGCAGCACCAACTCGTAGGCCCTGACGGCCTGGTAGGTGGCCCAGACCTCGGACGGGGCGCGGTCACGGAGACGATGCGGCTCCGTCGGCGTGGCCACGCTAGACGCGGCACTGGCGCCCGCGTCGAGGAAGGCTGCCATCTCCTTGACGAAGGACTCGTACCGCTTCGAGTCGAGCTCGCGCACGAGGTCCGTCCCGGCCGCTTCTCGCTGCTGCCGCCAAAGCGACGCGAGCGGCTCCAGACCGGGCCGCTGATCCTCATCGAGCCCGAGGCGATACGCTTCGAGCCCCTCGGTAAGCACGTCGAGGTCGCGTGCGGCACCGAGACGGTCTGCGATCGTTTCGAGGCGGCGGCGCAACTTCTTGGTCTTGCCCGCCTTGAATGCGTCGTCGAAAACTCGCCAGGCCGCGCGCATCCGGCGGGTGGCGACGCGCATGGCGTGGAGGTCTTCTATTTCGAGACCGCTGCGGGTTCCGGCCTCGCGGTTCTGCATTCGGGCGAAATGGAACCCAAGCACCTTCAGGGCGGCTTCCGGCAGGCTATCGTCGGCATGGACCCCGAGTTTCCGGGACCCGGGCTTGGGAGTGGGTCCGGCCGCTGGCGCGTCGTTCGGCGCGGACGTGGGCGTAGGTCCTACTTCGTTCACGGGTTCTGTCTCGGGGGCGGGGCCGGCCTCGGGTTCGGCCTCGTGTTCGGCGCCTGCGGGTGGCCTGGACTTCGAGGTGAGCAGCTCGGGCGGCGCTGCAAGCCAGCGCTTCCTAAGATCCTTGGACATGGACGGCATGGCAGCTCGGATCGTCTCAACAGCGCGTTCGAGCTTGGAGCTCGAGACCGGCCTCATGCCATCGTCGCGATCGAGTAGTTCGGCCAGAGCCGCCAGGGGAGCCTCGTTGCCGCCCTTCAGCTCCACCTCGAGTTCCTCGAAGGCGTCCAGGACCTGGCCGTCGCCAACGATCTCGACCTCATCCACGCTCAGCTCGACTCGCGTGCGACCGGCCCGCAGCGGTCGTATCCGCCGCAACTGGCGGATCGTCAGCAGGTCGACGAGGGCAGCTGCGCCGCAAACCTTCAGAACCAGGGTGCGGGCCTGCGAAGAGGGCCAGTCAGCGGGGATCAGGCTCGCGTTGGCCGGGCCCTCAACCTCTTCGCGCCGCTGCAGGCGCGCTCCGGAGCTGCCCAGCGCCTTGAGGCTGATGCGGGTACCGCGCGACGTTCTGCGGAGGCGCGCAGCGAAACCGGCCCTGGCGAGAGCCCAGTCGGCCGAATCGATGTAGCGGTCCTCCAGCCGGACCGAGCGCACGGGTCCAGCCGGCGCAAAGAAGCCAAGCTCCGGTGCGACCAGATACCGATCGGCCCCGCCGGGCGCCTTCACCTGGTACTTGGTCTCGACTTCGATCATCCGCCCAGTAGCCACGTCCGCTCCGCTTTCTGTGCGCTACGCCCTCGGATCGAGTGACCCTCTACCGGCGTGAGGTCTGTGGGGTGCGACGAGTGCGACGGCCACCATCTCGGCCGTCTGATCCTTGAGCGTTTCGAACGTGTCGATGCTACCGGGTCGGCCGTTGATCTCCTCGGTCCGACGGTAAGTGGCGTCCGGGCCGAGCTGCCAGGATCGCCGATCGTCAACGAGCATTATCTCGAGCGCCGACTCGATGCGGGCTCGGCCCTCCGGATCCTCGATGGGGACGATGGCCTCCACCCGCCGATCCAGATTGCGCTCCATCAGGTCTGCCGAGCCGATGTACAACTCGGACCGGCCGCCATTGGCGAACGAGAACACTCGCGAATGCTCCAGGTACTGGCCCACAATCGATCGCACCTGAATTCCCTCGCTCACTCCCGGCACGCCCGGCCAGAGCGAGCAGATGCCGCGGATGATCAGGTCCACCTTAACGCCAGCCTGGTCTGCAGCGTAAAGGGCGGCCACGCAGGCCGGGTCTACGAGTGAGTTCAGTTTCAGCACGATGCGTGCCTTCCGGCCGGCCAGGGCGTGGTCCGTCTCGCGCTGGATCATTTCGAGAATCCACGTTCTGAGGTTCATGGGGGCCACGATGAGACGCCGGAAGTCACGCTGGCGCGAGAGGCCGGTCAACACGTTGAACAGGTCGCTGACATCGGCGCCCAGCTCCGGCCGGCACGATAGCAAGCCCAGGTCGGTGTAGAGCCGGGCCGTGCCGGGGTTGTAGTTGCCCGTGCCGATGTGGACGTAGCGCCGCAGCGCGGAGCCCTCCCGCCGGACCACTAACACGGTCTTTGAGTGGGTCTTGAGACCGACCAGGCCGTAGACGACGTGGGCGCCAGCATGCTCCAGCTTACGGGCCCAGGTGATGTTCGCTTCTTCGTCGAAGCGAGCCTTGATCTCGACCAGAACCACGACCTGCTTGCCTCGCTCGGCAGCGGAGATCAGGTCGCGAATGATTGGTGAGTCGCCGCTGGTGCGGTAGAGCGTCATCTTGATCGAGAGGACTTCGGAGTCTGTCGCGGCCTGAGCGATGAACCGCTGCGTGGAGGCGGCGAAGCTCTCGTACGGGTGGTGTACCAGGATGTCGCCCTCGCGGATTGCCGCAAATACGTCCGCCGGCTCGTCTTCGTCGAGGGGCACGAGGCGGGGCGGAATTACGGGCGAGTAGGGAGGCAGCTTGAGATCCGGCCGATCCAGCCCGGCGATCTGCCACAGGCCGGTGTGGTCGAGCATGCCGTGGATTTCGTAGCAGTCGTCGGCGTCGACGCCCACGCCCCTTTCAAGGATCTTGCGCATCGAAGATGGCATGGCCTTGTCGATTTCCAGCCGCACAGCCTCGCCGAATCGACGTCGCCGCAGCTCCTCTTCGAGGGCCAGCATGAGGTCGTCGGCCTCGTCTTCCTGGAGTTCCAGATCGGCGTCGCGCGTGACCCGGAAGAAATGGGTCTCGAGGATGGTCATACCGGAAAAGAGCATGTCCAGGTTGGCGGCGATGATCTGCTCGAGAAGAACGAACCGGTTTGGCTCGATCTCGAGGAATCGGGGTAGTACCGGCGGAACCTTGACCCGGGCGAATCTCTCCTCGGCCGCATCGGGATCTTCCATCCGGATCGCCAGGGAGAGGCTGAGGGTGCTGATGTACGGGAACGGATGGCCGGGGTCGACCGCCAGTGGCGTGAGGACCGGGTAGACCTCGTCGATAAAGCGCTGCCGCAGCGTGGCGTGGTGCTTGGGTACGTCGGCGTAGTCGACGATATGAATGCCGGCGGCACTGAGGTCGGCGCAGATCCGTTCGAAGATTTCGCGCCGCTCGGTCATTAGCTCGCGGAAACGCGTCCGAATTGCGGCGAGTTGCTCGGCGGCGGGTCTCTCACCCGGAGCCGCCGGCGCGGCGTGAGCCTCGGCCTGCTCCATCAGCCCCGAGACGCGGATCTGGAAGAACTCGTCCATGTTGCTGGCGAAAATGGCCAGGAACTTGACCCGCTCAAGCAACGGGTTGCGTTCGTCGCGGGCCTCGAATAGGACGCGATGCTGGAACTCGAGCGAACTCAGCTCACGGTTGATGTACGGAAACGCCGGACTGGCCTGGCCCTTGATTGGGGCAGGCCTGGCGGCTGTTCTCCGGACTATCGCGGTCACTGTCTCGTGCGCCTCGACGCTCTCAACTGGGAGTGTGCGCCTAATCGATGGTCGGGTGGCCGGCGTTGGCGTCGGGCACGATCACGACGGCCGTCCCGTAGGCCACGATCTCGGACATGGATGTGCCGATCTCAGACGAGTCGAAGCGCATCGAGATCACGGCGTTGGCGCCCATCAGAGTCGCGTTCTGGATCATCCGGTCGAGGGCCTGGCGCCGGGTGTCCTCGAGCAGCTGGGTGTACTCGTGGATCTCGCCGCCGACGATCGAGCGGAGGCGGGCCACGAAATTGCCGGCGAGGCCGCGGCTTCGGACGACGAGGCCAAAGACCTGACCCTTGACCTCGGTGACGCGATATCCGGTCAGGTAGGGGGTGGTGGCGACGATCATTGGATCTCCTTCGTTGGTTGGGATGATGCCTTACCGCTCAGCGTGTGCGAGATGGATCTGTTGGCGGCGCAGGTCGGGCACGGGCAGCCAGCGCGAAGCGCCTCGAACGTGTAGTAGCCAGTATCGTGCCCGTCGGCCCAAGTCGGCGCCAGGGCATACTGGCCGACGAGGCGCATGCCCACGAGTTGTGTCTGTTCGGGCGTCAAGGTGGGCATCGAGTCGAGCCAGCCCGGCCTGCCGGCCTCGCCCCGGCAGAACGCACAGGGGCAGAGCCAGCGCAGGGACACGGCCTGGAACTGGCTCCGATGACCGTCGGTCCAGTCGATGGTCACCAGGCCGGCTTCTCGGTCGGCGTTGATAGCGCTGGGCTGAATTGCCGGGTTCGTTGCCATGCCTCATTCTAAGGGCGGCGTCGGGGCGGACGCCCAAAGAGTGACAAGCGAGCAGCGGACCCGGCTCGATGTGGTGGCTTGTCATGATTACTCCTGCTCGAGAGGGCACCGAGCCGCTCTCTGCTCGTTTCGCCGACCTGTCCGAGACCGCTGCCCAGCTGTCAGCCGACTCCGTTCTGGAAAGGCTCGGGACAGACTCTTCACTCGGCCTCACACCAGAACAGACTTCAGCCCGCCTCGCCGAGTTCGGTCCAAATGAGCTGGAACCGTCGCAGAAGACCTCGCTGTGGCGCCTTATCTGGGACGGCGCGCGCGAGCCGTTCGTCGTCCTGCTCTTCATCGCCGGCTGCCTTGCCATCGCCCTCAACGAGGTTCGCGACGGTCTGCTGGTACTCGTGATCCTGGCCCCGATCGTCGGCGCGGGCGTTGTGACTGAGTACCGGGGCGAGAAGGCACTCGAGGCCCTGCGCGATGCCGCCGCACCGCTGGCACGGGTCAGGCGCGGCGGTACCGTGGGCGACGTTGCAACTCGCGACCTGGTGCCGGGCGATCTGGTTCTGTTGCGCGTCGGCGACGTGGTCCCGGCCGATCTTCGGCTCGTCCGGGCCGAGGCCCTGAGCTTCGACCGCAGCGTGCTGACGGGCGAGTCGCTCCCGGAGCCAGCCGCCGTGGAGCCAGCCCCAGAGGGCGTGGCTCTGGCCGATCGCCGCTGCATCGCCTACGGTGGCACGGCAGTGGTCGGCGGGCGCGGTGAGGGCGTGGTGATCACGACCGGTTTGCGGACCGAGTTCGGACGCATATCCCAGGCTCTGGCCGGGCGCGAGCGGCGCCGCTCGCCGCTGCAACGGGAGATGGATCGGCTCGTCAGGATCCTCCTCTTCGTGGCCATCGGTCTCATCGCCACGGTGGTCACGCTGGGCTTCCTGCGCGGCAATGAGGCCGGCAAGAACGTGCTGGCGGGCGTCTCGGCCGCGATCGCGGCTATTCCCGAGGAACCGCCGGCTCTCGTGGCGGTGGTGCTGGGTCTGGGCGCCTATCGACTCCTGCGCATGAAGGTGCTTGTCCGCCGTCTGTCGGCTCAAGAGACGCTAGGCTCGGTCGATCTGATCATCACCGACAAAACGGGCACTCTGACGGAGAACCGGCTTTCACTGACTGCCATTCGCACTCCGGAAGGCGTGGTCGAGGATCAAGCCAGGGTGGTCGAACTGGCAACGCTGGCCGTTCGAGCCGAAGAGGACGCCTGGAGCGTTGCCACCGGCAGTAAGCCCGGCTCGTTCAGTCGATCGCTATTCGGGTTCCTATCCGAGCAGGCCGTGGTCCTGGACCTGGACCCCCAGGATCTATTAGCCGCCGACCCGGTCAGTGATGAGCGGCCCTACTCGCGTACGAGAGCCCGCAGCCGGGACGCCGCCGGCGGTGCGGTCGTTGAGGAGCTGGCGCTGGGTGCGCCGGAGGCGGTCCTCGAGATGTGCTCCGGCCTCTCGCCAGCGGAGCTAGTTGCCTGGCACGATCTGGTCGAGAGTGGGGCGGAAGCCGGGGAGCGGCTTCTGGCGCTGGCACGCTGTCTGGAGGGCGAACAGTGGCTGCCGCTCGGTGTGCTCGCCTTTGCGGACCGCATCCGGCCGGGGATCCGGGAGGCCATGGCTCTGGCGCGCGCTGCCGGCATCCAGACCATGGTCGTTACGGGCGACCATCCAACCACTGCCGCGGCAATCGCCGCGGATGCGGGCCTGCCCAACCAGCACGTTGTGACCGGCCCTGAGCTGGCCACCTGGGACGATGCCCGACTCGCCGACGAACTGCCCCGACTCCACGTCGTGGCCCGGGCCATCCCAGAGCAGAAGCTGCGCATCGTGGATGTGGCTCGAGGCTGCAATCGGACCGTGGCCGTCACCGGCGACGGTGTCAACGACGCCCCGGCTCTCCATCACGCCGACGTGGCCGTGGCCATGGGCAGCGGCACCGCAGTAGCCCGCGAGGCCTCGGACCTCGTTCTTGGCGACGATTCGTTCGTGACCCTGATGCACGGTCTGCGTGAGGGCCGTCGGCTGGTCGCCAACGTCCAGAAGGGCCTGATCTTCCTGGTCTCGACGCACGTTGCGATGCTGGGTTTCATCCTCATCGCGACCATCGCCGGCTTCGGCCAGCCGCTCCTGCCAATCCAGATCCTGTGGCTGGAGGTCTTCATCGACCTGCTCACGGCGGTCTCATTCGAGGGCGAGGCGGAGGAGCCGGGAGCGATGGAGCGGCCGCCGCGACAGAGGACCAAGCCGTTGCTCGATTGGTCGATCCTGGTTCGGATCTGCCTGGCGGGCGGCTTCAGTGCCTTCGCCGCGCTGTGGTTGATCGAGCAGCACAGCACCGACTTCACGCATGCCCGCTGGCTGGCCTACACCGCCTTGGTCGTGGGTCAGGTCGTTCGGGCCAATGCCAATCGGAGCTTGTCGCATCCGGTATTGCTGCGCCGCCCCAACTTCCTGTTGCTACTGGGGGGCCTCCTCTGCCTTGGCATCCAGGTGGCGATTCCGTTCGTGCCACCCGTCCGGGACGCCTTCGCAGCCACGCCGCTCGATGCCTTCGACTGGCTGCTGGTGGCGGCAATTGCGCTGGCCCCGGCTGTGGTCGCAGAGGCATATCGGGCCATTCGTCATCGTCCCTGGGTCGCCTGAGCGATCCAAAAGGGGTCGCGTCGTTTCGATACCGAGCACGTCATTTTCACCAATCGATCCGCTCGGCGACCGCGCCCGACGGAATCTGCATAATCGAGGCTAACACCACGTGCCTGCTCCAACGCCAAGGGGAAGCAATGTCACTGATAGTCGATTCGGTGTCCAAACGCTTCGGCGAAATCCATGCCCTCGAGGGCATTTCGCTCGAGATCAAGCCCGGTGAGGTCTTTGGACTCCTGGGCGCCAACGGTGCCGGCAAGACGACCGCGATGCGCATCGTCCTCGATATCCTCCGGCCCGACTCCGGCACGATCTCTTGGAAAGGCAAGCTCAATACCGAGCTGCCGCGCGAGACCTGGGGTTATCTGCCCGAGGAGCGGGGCCTCTACGCCAAGATGAACGTGCTCGACCAGCTCGTGTTCTTCGGCAAGCTCCATGGTTTGCGGGGCAAGGCGGCCGAGCGCGAGACCCGCGACTGGCTCGAACGCTTCCGGATCCCCGAGTACGCCGATCGGCGGGCTGAGCAACTCTCCAAGGGCAACCAGCAGAAGATCCAATTCATCGCCGCAATCCTGCACGACCCACAGGTGCTCCTGATGGACGAGCCTTTCACGGGTCTTGATCCGATCAACGCTGCGCTCCTCAAGGAGGCCTTTCTCGAGTTGAAGGATCGAGGCAAGACGATCATTTTCTCCACTCATCAGATGGAGACGGTGGAAGAGATGTGCGAATCGATCGCCATCCTCGATCGCGGGCGGGTCGTCGTCTGCGGGCCGGTGCGCGAGGTCCGACGCTCGAGCGGCCGACAGGTGGTTCGCCTGGCCGTCGAGGGCGACCCCGAGATCGCCTGGCTCGGCACGCTGGATGGCATCGTCGTCGAGCGGCGCGGTCAGGACTACACGGAGGTTGAGGTGGCGCCGGGTCACGATCCTGCGGTGGTGCTCCAAACCGCTCTGGTGCGGGGCTGCAAGGTCCGGCATTTCGAGATCGCCGACCCCTCGCTCGAGGAGATATTCATCGAGCACGTGGGCCAGATCGACTCGAGCGAACGAACGCTCGCCCCCAAGACGGTGCACGCATGAACGGCTGGCGGACTCTCTTCCCCAACGCCCGGTACATCGCGATCCGCGAATACCGGAGCCGCGCAAGGAGCCGCAGCTTTGTCATCGGCACACTCATCCTGGCCGTCCTGGCATTCGCAGCGACGCAGACACCGATCCTGATCGACGCGGTGGCGGGCGGGAGCAAGACCAAAGTCGAGGTGGTCGTCCGTGCTGCTGGCCTGCCGTCGGACGCACAGACGGTCCTCGATCAGGCCCTCAACGGCGCGCCCGCACCCGGATCGAGCCAGCACAAGAGCTTCGACTTCAGCTGGCTGACGTCGGACCAGCTTTCGCCCGCACAGAAGGTTCTGGAGGCGGGCAAGTTCGATGCGCTGCTCATCGTCGACCGCGACGCGAGCAGCCGCGACCTTGTCTTTACGCTGCGAACCGACCTGCCAGCCGACGGCCGGCAGGCTCAGTTGATCGCCAACGCCGTTACATCGCTCACGATCGAAGACAGGCTGGTTCGGGCAGGGACGTCGGCCGCCGCCATACTCGCGCCCACCAGGTGGGAGGTTCTGCCGGTCAACTCATCCGCCGCGACGCCGGTCAACAGCCTCAACCAGGAGATCTCGTCCACTCTTCTGTCGACCGGTCTCATCGTCCTGATCTTCATGGCCATCATCACTTATGGGGTCTGGGTGGCGATGAGCGTGGCTGAGGAGAAGGGCAGCCGGGTGATGGAGCTGATGCTCAACGCCACGACACCTCTACAGATGCTGACCGGCAAGGTGATGGGCAACGGAGCTGCGGGGTTGACCCAGTACGGCATAGTCCTGGGCGCGGTGGTGGCCGGCCTGCTAGCCCAGGGCCCGATCCATAAGGCTGCCTTGGGCACTGATGCGGGAGCTCAGTTCGGGGGGCTCAGCCCGACGGTCCTGGTCGCTTTCGTGGTCCTCTTCGTCCTTGGCTTCCTGCTGTACTCACTTCTGTATGCCGCACTCGGATCGCTCGTCAGCCGGCAGGAGGACGTCCAGAGCGCCACTTCGCCGTTGATGATGCTGATCATGATCGGCTACTTCCTGTCGGTCTTCGGTCTGCAGGCCATCGATGAGACATGGGTCAAGGTCGCCTCGTTCGTGCCCTTCTTCAGCCCGTACCTGATGCTGGCCAGGGTCTCGATGGGCCATGTCCAGATCTGGGAGTTTGCCCTGGCAATCCTGCTGCTGATCGCGAGCATCGCCGTGGCACTCTTCGTTGCCGCTCGGATCTACAGCGCCGGGGTCCTTCTGTACGGTCAGCGAGTCGGTCTGCGCCAGGTCCTGCGGGCGGCACGGATGTCGCGCTAACGCGGCTCGGCCGGCGGGACGCGGGTGGATGTCAACGGGCCAGGCCAGCTCAGTCAGAACTCGAGTGGCAGGCGCTGGATCAGGGCCAGGACGGGCCGTGTTGGCGCCGCAACTTCCTGCTCGGCCAAGACGTGAAGAGGCATTTCGCCCGGTTGGGTGGCAATCGAGCGCCACAGTTCACTCTGGCGGCCGGGCAAGTATGGGCTGCGCAAGTGGCGTGCCATCACTCCCCGCAGCCCCTGCTGGGCCACGGCGAAGTAGAGATCCAGCCCCTCGCGCACGACGCCCGGCAGCACGACCAACTCCTGGCTGGGCCGAACGATGCGAGCCAGATGCTCCCGGCGACGCAGGAGCGGCTGGGCGATGATCGGCCGGCCGGCGACCCACAGCAAGTCGAAAGCAAGGTAGACGGGCGTCGAGTCGGTCCGGCTGCCGTCGGCCAGGCGACCGACGAGGGCATCCTCGTCCATGCGGCCGACTTTGTCGGGAATGACGATCTCGCCGTCGAGAATGGCGGGCCGGCTGCCCACCAGATCCGGAATTCCGGCCAGTTCGGGCAGGTACGGAGCCAGGTCGCGGCCCATCTCATCAAGCAGACGAAGCCGCGGCCCGTGCGCGCCGTCCGGTTCGATGAAGGCCAGGGCTCGGCGGCCACCCCAGCGCGGCTCGAAGACATGGTCGTCGGAGTCGAAGGGGGCGTGGGCGGGTTTGGGCAGCATCGGCCGCAGCGAACGGGGCAGGCGGGCCACGTCGCCGGTTAGGCTCAGCGAGAGCTGGTCTGACACGCCCCGATACTACGCCCTGACGCTGTTCGCGCCCCTGCGATTTCTGGGAGCGATCAGTACTTCTCGGGGACGAAGTGCTGCTTGCGGATGGGAGGGCGCTTGTAGCCCTTGTCCACCTGGCGCGGCGGCAGAACGATCTGATCGGGCGTGGTGTCCTCGTAGGGGATCATGCCCAGAAGGTGGCTGATGCAGTTCAGCCGGGCCCGCTTCTTGTCGTCCGCCTCTACCACCCACCAGGGCGCCTCGGCCGTGTTAGTGGCGGCGAACATGGCGTCCTTGGCTCTCGAGTAGTCGACCCACTTGGAACGGGCGGTGACGTCCATCGGAGAAATCTTCCAGCGCTTGGTCGGCTGGTCGATCCGATCCTGGAAGCGGCGTTCTTGCTCCTCGTCGCTGACCGAGAACCAATACTTGATCAGGATGATTCCCGAGCGGACGAGCATCCGTTCGAACTCGGGCGCCGTCTTGAGGAAGTCCTTGTACTCCTCCTGCGTGCAGAAGTCCATGACGTGCTCGACCCCGGCTCGGTTGTACCAACTGCGATCGAAAAGGACCCACTCGCCGGCGGCCGGAAACTCGGCCACATAGCGCTGGAAGTACCACTGCGTCTTGTCGCGGTCGGTCGGGATGCCTAGGGCGCAGATGCGAGCGACGCGCGGGTTGAGGCTCTCGGTGATGCGCTTGATGACGCCGCCCTTGCCGGCCGCGTCGCGTCCTTCGAAGAGGCAGACGACTTTCAGGCCGCGAGCCTTGATCCACTCCTGGAGCTTGACCAGCTCGATCTGAAGATGTACCAGCTCCGCTGCGTACACCTTGCCCTTGAGCTTCTTGCGGCGCCTCTGAACCCGGTCGCCCGTACTCGGGTCGAATGCGTCAGCGCGGGCAATACGGGCATTCTGCTGATGCTCCGTCCTAGATCGGACCACTCGCTTCTCGCGCCGAACGACCGCCGCGGCCTCTGCCCTCGACGCCCCGCTCTCGTCCGCGACACTCGGCTGCGCCGGCTGCGCCGACGCCGAGGGCGGCGGATCTGAAGCGGCGTGGGTGACCGCTGAGGCGGGGTCGTGGAGCGACCCCTTCATGGTGCCGTGACCTTTGCTGCGATCTTTCGCCACGCGGACCTCCTTTTGACTCACGGTAGGTCATGGCGGGCGCCGAGGCAACGGCCAACAGGAGCAGGGTCGTCGCCGCCGAGATGGCCCCGCAGTAGTACGTCAGCGCGATGAGGTGGCGAACCATTGTGTCTAGTACCATCCCGAACGGATGCTTTGGTTGCGAGCCCTCTACCTGTCGAACGGCCTTGCCGTCGGCGCGCTGTACGGCTTCATCCCCGTACTGCTCCTATCCAAGGGCTTCGACCCGGCCTTGATCGGCCTCACCACGAGCCTCGGTTCTCTCGGCTACTCGTTCGCCTTGCCCGCATGGGGCCATGTGGGCGACGTCTTGACGGGGCCGAGACGTGCTCTGCAGCTGGCCTGCATTCCCGCCGCGGTCTTCGCCCTGGGACTGAGTGCTCCGCTGCCAGTCGTGGCGGTGATCGTCTGCCAGGTGGTCATCAGCGCCGGCGGCGGTCCGATGGCGGCGCTGACAGACGCCATGGCTATCCCCGTTCTCGCGAACGCGTCGCGGGAGTACTCCCGATTGCGGCTGATTTCGAGCATCGGGGCGGCCGGCATGGCCATAGTCTGTGGCTTGCTGTACAGCCGGACCGGGTATTTGGCAGCGCCGATCGTCTACGGCCTCACGATGGGGATGACGATCCTCTCGGCCCACAAGGTGCCGCTCGGCCGAGACAGCGAACGCCACCGCAAAGCTCGCGGTGTGCTCGAAGGGCGGGCTCATATACCGCCGGTGCGGGGCCGGTTCGGTTCGGTCGGGGAGGCGCTGTCCGGTCGACCGCGCTTGCTGGCGGTCCTCGCCTCGGTCTTGCTCGTTTTCATTGGATTCATGGGCTCGGCCACCTACATCTCGGTGCGTATCACCGACCTGGGTGGCGGTGCCGCGGAGGTGGGCCTCGCCAATGGGCTGGCCTGGGTGGCCGAAGTGCCGGGGCTCATCCTGGCCGGCTGGCTCGTCGTCAGGTTCGGCCTGCGGCCCATCCTGGCGGTGTCGGCGGCCGGGTTCGCCGCATGTATGGTCAGCTGGATTGTCCTTGTCGATGCTGGGCCGATCCTGATCACGCGCTTCCTCTCGGGCGTCTGCTTCGGCGGGATCCTGGTCGCGTTCGTGCTGACGATGGCGCAATTGCTGCCGGCGCGCCTCCAGGCGACCGGTCAGACGCTCTTCCAGGCAGTTGGTTTCGGGGTCGCGGCTGTGCTCGCCAACCTTCTGGGCGGAATCCTGTACTCGACGGCAGGGCCGCTCGGTGTCTTTGGCGGAGGTGCGATTTGCGCCCTCATCGGCGGCCTTGTGGGCCTCGTGGCCCTTCCCGAACGGGCTCCCGGGAAGCCGAGCGCCGAGCTGGTGCCGTTGGCCTCTGTCCCGGCGGTGATCTAGCTTCACAAGAGCCGGTGTCTACGGCCCTCCTCACGTCGCGCGTCGCCCTTGCCGGGCCGGTACCATGGCCCCAACGAGCGCCGGTTTCGTCGGGCCGACGGCGATGCGGCACTCGTAGCGGAGGAGTTCTCATGAGGCTGTGGGGCGGTCGATTCGAAGGCCTGTCTGACGAGCGGATGGCCGAGTTCACCCGTTCCATCGACTTCGACCATGTCCTCGCCCTGGACGACATCGCCGGCTCGATCGCCCATGTGCACGGCCTGGGCCGGGCCGAGCTGCTCGCACCGGACGAGGTAGAAACGCTCGTGCGAGGACTCGCTGAGCTGCGGGCCGACGTGGCGGCGGGCAAGCTGACCTGGGACCCCGCTCTCGAGGACATCCATATGAACCTCGAGGTTGCGCTGCGGGAACGGGTTGGGCCGGTGGCCGGGCGGCTGCACACCGGCCGATCGCGCAATGACCAGGTTGCCACCGACATGCGCCTGTGGCTGCGCCGCACCATCGACGGCTTGGACGCATCGATCGTGGTCATGGAGCAAGCCCTGGTTGGGCTGGCGGAGCGGGATGGCGACGCGATCCTGCCTGGCATGACCCACATCCAGCCTGCCCAGCCGGTCCTGTTCGCCCATCACCTGCTGGCCTACGTTGAGATGTTCGAACGCGACCGGGGCCGATTGGCCGATTGCAGACGGCGCGCGAACGTCAGCCCACTCGGCTCGGGCGCGCTCGCTGGGGCCGGCTACCCGCTCGATCGAGAGGGCACGGCAGCGGAGCTCGGCTTCGACGGCGTCACCGCCAACTCGCTCGATGGGGTGTCAGATCGCGACTTCGTGATCGAGGCCATGGCTGCCTTCGCCTTGTCGATGGTCCATCTCTCGAGGTTCGCGGAGGAGATCACCTGGTGGTCGAACCCGCGCCTTGGTTTCGTTCGCGTTTCCGACGCCTTCTCTACCGGCTCATCGATGATGCCCAACAAGAAGAACCCGGACCCGGCCGAGCTGGTCCGGGGCAAGGCGGCTCGGGTGATCGGCGAGCTGACGGGTCTGCTGGCGCTGATGAAGGGCCTACCGCTGGCCTATCAGAAGGACATGCAAGACGACAAGCCGCCTCTCTTCGATGCCGCGTCCACCCTCGACATGTCGCTGCGGGTGATGGCCGGCATGGTTGCGACGCTGACCGTGAACCGCGAGAAGATGCGTGCGGCGGCCGGCGAGGGGTTCACCACTGCCACGGCCGTGGCCGATGCCCTCGTCCGGAAGGGAGTGACTTTCCGGGCCGCTCACCACATCGTCGCTACGCTAGTTGCCGAGGCCGATCGCGCTGGCATCACACTGGACGCTCTAGACGACGCGACGATCGCGGCGGCTCTCTCCGCGTCCGACGACTCCATCGCGCTCGCCCTTGTCGGTGACGCGGCGGTGGCCGCTGATTTGCGGGTTGCGGCTGGTCTGGAGGGGGCCCTGGCCGGCTGCGATGTGATCGGCGGCACGGCCCCCCGACGCGTGGCCTCGGCCCTGGCGGCGGCCAAAGGGCGGCTGGGGCTTTAGGGGCGGCTGGGGCTCTAGAGGCCTCGCGGGGGGGGAGGGGCGATGGCGTAAGGGCGATCGCGGCGCGCTTCGGCCCGTACGAGGCGTCCCGAACCACAACTCTCACGCCACCCAGGCGCTACCGGAGGGCTACCCGGTCGCTACCGATTCGGGTGCCTGCGCTACCTACGCTTCCCCAGACGGAAATCTGTGACCTGGTTTCGTTGCGAGTTGGAAGCGAAGGAGTTCCGAGCTTGGTTTCCCAGATCAACGCTGGCGACACGGCCTGGGTGCTGACTGCGACAGCGCTCGTCATGTTGATGACGCCCGCCCTGGCCCTCTTCTATGGCGGCCTCGTTCGTCGGAAGAACGTGCTCAGCATCCTGATGCAGTGCATGTTTATCCTGGCCCTTGTCAGCGTGACGTGGGTACTCGTGGGCTACACCCTGGCCTTCGGAAAGGATGTCAACGGTTGGGGCATCATCGGGGGCCTGGACAACCTGGGCCTCAAGGGCGTCGGAGCTGATCCGGGTCCCTACGCCAAGACGATCCCTGCCAGCGCGTTCGCCCTCTTCCAGATGATGTTCGCCATCATCACTCCGGCTCTTATCATCGGCGCCTTTGCCGAGCGCAAGCGGTTCAAGGCATTCGTCCTGTTCGCTCTCTTGTGGAGCCTTGTGGTCTACTCGCCGATCGCCCACTGGGTCTGGGGCGACGGTGGTTGGCTGCGCAACATGGGCGTGCTCGATTACGCCGGCGGCACCGTCGTTCACATCAGTTCGGGCGTAGCCGCCCTCGTGGCCGCCCTCGTTCTGGGGCCGCGCGTACGGCGCGAGTCAGACCGTTTCGAGCCCCATGACGTCCGCTTGACCGTGATCGGGGCCGGAATCCTGTGGTTCGGCTGGTTCGGCTTCAACGGCGGGTCGGCGTTTGCGGCCGACTCGCATGCCGTCAACGCCGTCATGGTGACCAACACGGCGGCCGGCATGGGCGCCCTGACGTGGCTCACGATGAGCTGGCTGCACAAGGGTTCGCCGTCAGTCATCGGGGCTGTCTCGGGCGCAATTGCGGGCGAGGTTGGCATCACCCCCGCGTCCGGCTTCGTCGACCCGAGTTCGGCCATTGTGATCGGCTTCATCGCGGGTGCCGTTTGCTACGGCGCCATCCTGCTGCGCGAGCGTCTCAAAATCGACGACGCCCTCGATGTCTGGGCGGTCCACGGCGTCGGCGGCACGCTGGGCATTCTCCTCACGGGCATCTTTGCCACGACGGCCATCTCAAGCAGTAGGGGCCTGATCGACGGCAATCCGGGCCAGATTGGCATCCAGATGGTCGCCATCGTCGCGACTTGGCTCTACAGCGCGATCGCCACGCTGGTGATTCTCAAGGTAGTGGACTTGCTGGTGGGGCTTCGTGTCGAGGAAGCAGAGGAGGAACTCGGCCTGGACCTTTCGCAGCACGGGGAGGCGGTCGGGGCGGTGTAGGCTACGGCCTCACGGCCGCGAGTCTGCCCCACGGACTCGTGCGGCAACCCAAGCCTCGTCGGTTGTTGGCAAGCGCCACCGGCTTGATCGTCCCCAAGCGCAACCCTGGCGGCACTAGAGCGTCACCCATGTATCACCGCTGCGCTACTGATTGCGACCGACTCTCTACGTAGACTTCCAACCATCAAGAGGGTCGAAAGGCCGGAGCTTCAGCCGAAGGAGCCCAGAAGTGATCGCAGCCGCATTCGTCAGCTTCGCAATCCTGGTCGTGGCATGGATCATTGCTCCCTCGCGCGCCAAGGTCGCCGAGTAGGAGCCGGCTGTCGGCAGCTGAATACTTCGGGCTCGACCCGCGCGCCATTCGGCCGGCAGCGCGGGTTCTTGTTTGAGAGCGCTCGCGCTGGCTACTCGGCTCCCTCCAGGCGGTAGCCGACGCCACGAACAGAGGTCGGGACGGCTGCGCCAGCCGCTGCGAGCTTAGAGCGCAGACGTGCCAGGTGCGGCTTGAGCCACTGTGGGTCGGGGTTGGGTTCACCGGGCCAGCCCGCCGCGAGCAGCGACGCGTGCGAGACCACGTGGCCGGCAGACGCGACCAGAGACGCCAGCAGGCTGTACTCAATCCGGGTCAGCACGATCTCCGCGCCGCCTACCGCCGCCGTGTGGCGGCCGCGGTCCAGGACGACAGATCCCCAGCGCAATTCACCAAGGCCGCGGGGTTCGGCCTCGTTTCCGCGACGGCGCATGACCGCCCGGATGCGAGCCAGGAGTTCCTGTTTGCCAAAGGGCTTGACGACATAGTCGTCCGCGCCGGTGTCCAGCGCTTCTACCTTGGCGCGCTCGTCGGCCTCGCCGGTCAAGACGATGATCGGCGTTTGAGATATCCGGCGGATGGCCCGGCAGACCTCGACGCCATCGAGGCCGGGCATGGCTAGGTCGAGCAGGACGAGATCCGGCCGCTCCTCGCTGAAGCGCCGCAGAGCGGTGTTGCCATCGTATGCGGTTACGACGCGGTGGCCGGCGCGACCGACCAGAGCCGACACGGCGCCCACCATGGCCGGCTCGTCGTCCACGACAAGGACCAGCAGGCTCGTCTCGCCTTGACCGTTCGCGTTCAACTGGGCCTCCCGCGCTGTCTACCCTGCCGGACCTGTCTCTGACATCACGTCTGTCTCCGGACCGGCCTTGCCGTTATCAGTTTGGCGCATCTCGGGCACCGCCACCATGAATCGACTACCGCCGTACCCGTTTGATTCCAACCAGACGCGTCCGCCCATTGCATCCATGAGCCTGTGGGCCGCGTAGAGACCGATTCCTGAGCCGCGCGGTCGGTTCGCGGTGCGGACGTAGGCATCGAAGACGGACTTCCACTCTGGCTCGGGGATGCCCGGCCCGTCGTCTGTGACGTAGACCTGGATCTCCCCGTTGGCCCGCCAAATTCCCACGCTGACGGAGCCGCCTTCGGGCGAGTACTTCACTTCGTTCTCGAAAAGGTGCTCGAGAACCTGGCGGAAGCGGCCCTCGTCGCCGATACCTAGCAGCTCGTCCCAAGTGCCTGTGCGACGAAGCGGGTGACCGCGGAGGAGGGGCGTCATCTCGCCGATCGTATCGTTGACGGCCCGGGCGATATCGAAGGGCACGCGAGCCAGGCCCGCCGCCAGGCCCTCGCCGCGCACAGACGCCAGGATCGAATCGACCAGCCTATCCAGGCGGGTGACCTGGGCGATTGCTTGGGCGCGCCACTCATCGACTTGCTCGGGCATGGTGATCGCCGGCGGGACTCCAGCGGCGCAGTCCGACGAACCGCCGGCGGCATCTATGGCCGCGTCGGCCAGCAGGTCCACGTATGCCCGCACAACCGCCAGCGGCGTACGCAACTCGTGCGTGACCACGGCCAGCAGCTCGGCCCTGGCTCCGTCGAGTGCGGTCAGTGTTTCGAGTTGCTCTTCCGCCTCGGCCTGCAGGCGTCCCTTCTCAACGATGCCGCCGAGCAGCGCGCCGATCGTGACCAAGAACTCGACCTCTTCGGACGAGAAAGTACGCGACTCGATCGCCTGGACATTGATGACGCCGGCTATCGAATCATTCCATGGCAACGGCACCGAGAGCATCGACACGAACTGCGACTGGTCGAAGCCCGGAACCCACTTGAAACGCGGGTCCACTCGAACGTCGGGCGACGCCACCGACCGTCCGATGAATGCCGCCAGGCCCGTCAGCCCTTCACCCACGGCGAGCGTGACCGAGCCGACCTGGTCGAGGTCGAGGCCATTGGTGGCGGCCAGCCGAAGTCGGGCGCCATCGCGCTCCATCAAGTAGACGGAGCAGACATCGACGTCCAGGGCGTCGGTGGTGCGGTCGACGATCGTCCGCATCAGCTCATCCCAGTTGCGGGCAGTGGTCAGCAACTTGGCGAACTCGTGCAGGAACGAGAGCTCACGCAGCTTCCGGCCCGCGTCGAACGGCGAGTCCACGTCGGGCCCGGTGACCCCGGTTTCGTCGGTAGGGCCTTCCGGCCCGCGGCGGGCCGTAGCAGGCGTCACGGGCTCGCTCGGGCTACCCATCTGCGCTACTTCACGCCGCTGGCCGGCGCGTCGTAGATCTGGGTCGGCAGGTTCTCGAGGAGTGGGTCCGTCCAGGTCCAGGCCGCGCCGTGGTGTCGGCCAACTGCTCCGTGCCGGGCCGCCTCTGTGCGTAGCGGCAGACCAAATATCTCGATGAACCCGACCGCGGCGGCGTGGTCGTATGTGTCGTCCGCCTCGTACGTAGCCAGCGACTTCTCATACAACGAGAGGGGGCTGCGCCGGCCGACGATGACGGCGTTGCCGTGGTCGAGCCGGACGCGGACATCGCCGCTGACGACGCGCTGGCTGCTGGCGGCGTAGGCGCGCAAGTCGCGATGCAGGGCACTGAACCACAGGCCGTCGTACGTGAGCTGGGCGACCTCGTCGGCCACGAAGCGGTTGAAACGGAGCGTGTCCTTGCTCAGCGTCAAACCTTCCAGGGCGCGGTGCGCCCGGTGGATGACAGTGGCCGCGGGCGCCTCGTAAATCTCGCGGCTCTTGATGCCGACGAGTCGGTCCTCCACGTGGTCCACTCGGCCCACGCCATGCGCGCCCCCCAGCACGTGGAGCTTCTCGACGAGCGCCACCGGATCGAGCCGGTCGCCGTCGAGTGAGACGGGCACGCCGCCCTCAAAACCGATCACGATCTCGACCGGATCGGGGGCCTTGGCCGGATCGACGGTCCACCTGTAGACGTCGTCGCGCGGACCCGTCCACGGATCCTCGAGCATGCCCGCCTCGATCGAACGGCCCCACAGGTTCACGTCAATCGAGTAGATCGATTCCTTGGACGTCGTGATCTCTATGTTGCGCGCCCTGGCGTACTCGATCTCCTCTTCGCGGCTCAGGCCCATGCCGACCCGCATCGGGGCGATGACGGCCAGCGATGGATCGAGGGCGTGAGTTGCGACGTCGAAGCGGACCTGGTCGTTGCCCTTGCCGGTGCAGCCGTGGGCGACCGCGTCGGCGCCTTCCTTGTGGGCCACCTCGACTAGGAGCTGGGCGATAAGAGGCCGGGCCATGGCCGTGGCCAGGGGGTATACGCCTTGATACAGCGCCCCGGCCTGGACGTGCGGCCAGCAGAAATCGCGCACGAAGCGCTCGCGGCCATCGACGACGTAGGCGCGCACGGCTCCGGCGCTGATGGCCCGCCGATCGACATCCTCCTTGAGCACGCCTCCGCCCAGGTCAACGGTCAGGGTCACGACTTCAGCGTCGTACTGCTCGCGCAACCAGGCGATGGCGACCGAGGTGTCGAGTCCACCGGAATAGGCGAGCACTACTTTCTTCATCGAGGGGCCTCCGAATGCGCGACCCGGCCAACAGCCGGGCTAGGTCGACCGTTAGGCAGCGACGCAGCCCCGGCCGGTTGATAGCTACCGAAATGGACCAGCCACCGCTCGAGGGCGGCCTCGGTCTCGAAGAGGACGAGTAGAGTGTTGTCGCCGGCAAGGGTGCCGACCTGCTCCTGCAGGCTCGATTGGTCGATCGCCTGAGCGATCGCGCCGGCCGAACCCGGCGTGGCGAGGAGCACCAAGCTGAGTCCACTGCGTCCAACCCGGACCGGGATGTCCTCCAGGAGTCGGTGGAGCCTCGAGTCGTAGAGGTTGCCGGTGGCGGCGGTTTCGGGCGTGGCATACACGTGTCGGTCGGCGCGCGGCACCTTAACCAGCCCGAGCTCGGACGCGTCACGACTAACGGTCGCCTGAGTGACCTCGAATCCGGCCCCTCGAAGCAGCTCCACGAGCTCCTCCTGGCTGCCGATAGGCGAGCGGTTCACGAACTCCAGGAGCATCCGCTGTCGGCGCTGCTTGGCGTTGGCCCCGCTGCCGTTGAGAACCATGGCTGCCATCCGCTAGAGGGTGCCGGCCGAGGCTTCGTTCGCCCCACGCGCGGCCGTGATCCGAGTCCCAAAGGTCGGATCGGTGAGGGCTCGGGTCAGGGCGTGCGGGTCGGCCGAATCGGCGATGACGGCCTCGGCGCCGGGCCAGTTGACGGCCCCCAGGGCGGCCCGGATCTTGGGCACCATCCCGCCCCGGATAATGCCCTCCGCAATCAGTTGCTCGGCCTGGTCCGCGGTCATGGTCGAGAGCTTCTGACCGGCCGCGTTCCGGACTCCGTCCACGTCGGTCATGAGCACTAGCTGGCGGGCGCCCAGGCCAGCCGCGATGCCGGCCGCCGCGTCATCGGCGTTGACGTTGCAGACGATGCCCTGCTCGTCGCGAGCGAGCGGCGCCACGACAGCCACCTGGCCGGCTACGAGCAGCTGATCGAGGAAGTCGCGCCGAAGGCCGACAACATGGGCCACAAGCCCCAGGCCGGGCACGCGCTCGGCGATCATGAAGCCGCCATCCACGCCACTGAGACCGACGGCGTCGACGCCACGGTCGCGCAGATCCGACACTAGCTCGGAGTTGACCACGCCTCGCAGAACGGCCGCGGCGACCTCCAGAGCTGCCTGGTCGGTTACGCGAAGACCGCCCTCGAACTTGCTCTGTACGCCCAGTCGTTCGAGCCATTCGGTGATGCGCTTGCCGCCACCATGGACGAGGACGACGGGACGCCCGCGAGCGACGGTCGCGACCTCGTCGAGAATGTGCGCCTGATCGGCGAGCGTTGTCCCGCCGAGTTTGAGGACGAGGACTTCGCTCACGTCGTGTACTCCGCGTTCTCGATTACATATTGCTCAGTCAAGTCGCAGCCGAAGGCCTCGCCCACGCCGTCGCCGAGGCCAAGGTGGAGGCGGATCAGAACCTCTGGAGACTCCATTGCCTGGCGGACCGCAATGCGGTCGAAGGGCAGGGGAGCGCCGTCGAAAACGAGGGTTCCGGCGATGGCGATTCGGAGCTTGTCGACGTCTAGCTCCGGCGCGCGACAGGCTCGCGGAGCGGCCGCGGTGCGGTGCAGGCCAGCGGCCTCCAAAAGTTGCTCGTCGGGGAGGCGGGCATTGCCGGCAGCGCTCGCTACCCGGCCCCAGTTGGGATCGCGACCGTGGACGGCGGCCTTAAGGAGGCTGCTGCTGACCACGGATCGGGCGATTGCTCGGGCGTCGTAGTCGTCTGCCGCCCCGCTTACCTGGCAGGTGATCAGAGTCGAGGCGCCTTCGCCGTCGGCCGCCTGCTGGCGGGCGAGCGAGCGAGCCACGGCCTCGATCGCGTTGCTCAGCAGAATGGCTTCGTGGCTGACTTGGGCGGCAGACGCCTTCGACGCGCCCGAGGCCAGCAGGAACACCGTGTCGTTGGTGCTGGTGTCACCGTCGACGCTGATCTGATTCCACGTCCGCTGCACGATCGGGGCCAGGATGGAGTGAAGAATGGCAGGCGCAACGCTGGCGTCGGTCAGGATGACGCCCAACATCGTGGCCATGCGGGGGTGGATCATGCCTACGCCCTTGGCGATGCCCGAGACGGTGACCTTGACCGGAGCGCCGTTCGGGCCCGGCATCTCGATGGCGGCGGTGGCGAGCTTGACTTTCGTGTCCGTGGTCATCATCGCCACGGCCGCGGCCTGAAGGCCCTCGTCTGTTGCTGCCAGGGCAGGAACCAGTCGCGCCAGCCCCTCCTTGACCTTGGAGACCGGCAGCCGCAGCCCGATCACGCCGGTGGAGAGGGCCAGGGTCCGTTCCGGCGTGGTCTGAAGCAGTTCGGCCAGGGCTTTGCTCACCGCACCCTGGTCCGCGTCTCCCTCAACGCCTGTGGCCGCGTTCGCAGAGCCGGCCGTGGCGACGACCGCATCGGCCCAGCCGAACTTGCCGCCCCCAGTCGTCTCGGTGGCGTTGAGATGCGCACGCGAAAGCCGGATAGGCGCGGCAACGACCTGATTGCTGGTGAAGACCGCGGCCACGGCTGCCGAGTCCCCGGTCGTGGCGATGACGCCCAGATCCGGCCGCCCTGAGGGTTTGATGCCGGCCGCAAGCCCGCCTGCCCGGAACCCGCCCGGCATGACAGCTCGTTCCTCTACTACAGGCAGCGCGATGGGCAGCGGCGCGAGATCGCCGGAGTGTGGCTTGTCTGATGCGGCGCGCTGCGAGCCTGGATGCATAAGATGCGGGTCCCTTTCGACTGGGCGTTCGACTGGGCGTTCGGCTGATGGGTCGGCTGTCGCGCCGGACTCCAGCCCGGCGGCGCAGCCTCAGCTGTTAGGGCGCGATCGGGTAACCCTCGAGGCCGGTCGTCTCGGGCAGACCAAAGACCACGTTGAGAGCCTGAACCGCCTGCCCGGCGGCTCCCTTGATGAGGTTGTCGATGACGCCGATGGCCAGGACACGGCCAGTGCGTGGATCCACGCGACACCACACTCGACACATGTTGCTGCCTAAGACCTGCTTGGTTGAGGGCGGGTCGGCCACGAACTGGACGAAGGGCTCGTCGCGGTAGGCTTCGGCGTACAGCGTGTCCAGCTCGTCCTGCGTCACCGGTCGGGTTGGCCGCACGTGACAGCTCGTCAGGATGCCTCGCGTCATGGGGATGAGGTGGGGCAGAAAGTCGACCATCGCCACGCCCGGATTCGCCTCACGGCTGGCAAGCGGGCCGCGCTCGCCCTGCTGCTGCAGCTCCTGCTCCATTTCGGCCGTATGGCGGTGGCTGAACATGGCGTAGGCCTTGACGCTCTCGTTGACCTCGGAGAACAGGAGATCAGCCCTGGGCTCGCGACCCGCACCGGAGGCGCCACTCTTGGCGTCGACCACCAGGTCGGCGATAAGGCCGGCTCGGGCCAGCGGGGCGAGGGTCAGGATCGTGGCCGTGGGATAGCAGCCCGGCAGTCCGATGATCGTGTTTGGGCCGTCGACCGCAGCGCGCATCTGGTCTCGATGCAGCTCGGGCAGGCCATACACGGCCTGAGCCAGCAGTTCGGGCGACGGGTGTTCGAACTTGTACCAGCGCGGGTAGTCGGCCGGGTCGTGGAGGCGGAAGTCAGGCCCAATGTCGAAGAGGGCGGATCCACGGGCCACGATATCGGCCGCCATTCCGGCCGCGATGCCGTGCGGCAGGGCCGTGAAGACGGCGTCGGCCTCGGGGATGGCCTGGTCGATGACGAGGCCCGATCCACTTAGGTGCGGGTGCGAAGCGGCGATCGGCTGGTGGTCGCGATTGCGGCCATACAGGCCCGCCAGCTTGACGTTGGGGTGGTTCAGTAGCAGTCGAACCAGCTCGCCCCCCGCGTAGCCCGTCGCGCCGATGATGCCAACCGTGATGGTTCGGCCGCCTGACCGGCTTCGCAAGGCCTTGGGTCCGGACTTATCTCTGGAAGTGGCAGCAGGAGTCTGGGGCGTGGATTGGGGCGCGGTCATGGTAGGCAGAGTATACGGTCGTATGAATAGCTATGCAACTCGACCGCAAGGCCAGGAGAGCCTGCTCGCAATGCGCCGGAACTCGAGGGAGACCGAAACCGGCCCGCCCTACACGTACCCCGCCGCTACAACGAGGACCCAGGCCACCATGAACCAGTGGAGCAGCCAGCCGTACAGGAACGACTTCGTCCGCCAGGCAAGGATGCCGAAAAAGGCGCCGCCGAGCAACGTCGACAGCTGCTCAATCTCGGGCTTCCAAACGTGCATCAGGGCAAACGGGACTATCTGGAGCCATATGGCATCGGTCCCGTACTTGCGTCCCAGGGCCCATAGCAGCCAGCCGCGGAAGAAAAACTCCCAGGCGAAGAGGTCGACTGCCGTGTCAACGATGAGCCTCCAGGCCGGCCGGCCGGCGATCGACTCGGTGTAGTACTGGCGGAAGTCTGGCTGGCGCCCGACGACCCAGATCACCACGGCCATCACAGCGATGCCGACGATGGCGATCGGCAAACCTCGACGCCAGTCGCCCAGAGTCAGCCCGTATCGGCCCGGGTGTTCATGCCAGGCCAGAACTATCACCGCGACGGGGATGATGAATTCGAGGACGAACCGGTCATAGGCGGCCTCGAGGAAGCGGTTGTTGAAGGCCAGGATCAGGATGACCGTGGTCAGGGTGACGATCTGGACGATCCGGGCGTCGAAGTCGAGGCCCCAGATCCGCCACGTCCTGGGCCCAGGGGGGCCTGCGGCGGCTTGGCCAGCGTCGTCGATGGACTTGCTTTCTGCCACGACCTCATGATCGCAGGGAAGGACGAGGCCGTCCGACCGTTAGCGCCGCTGATCGCCCGCCGCGCAGGACGCCAGCTGCGGCTACTCCGCCAGGACGTCCTTCATAGGGCCCGTGACCGCGACCTCGCTCGATTCCTGGGTGGCAGGCGCGCCGCCGACACCGGGCCGCTTGATCGTATAGCGGTGGCTGATTCGGGCCGGTCCGGCCGCGATCTGGGCGCTGACGGTGCAGTACTTCATGGCCGACAGCTCGATCGAGCGCCGCACCGCCTCGGTGTCCACGGCCCCCTCGACCACGTGCGTGACGGTGATGTCCGTGTAGACGTTTGGCGCTTTCTCGCGCTGGCTGCCGGTGACTTCGACCGAGTAGCTGTCGAAGACCTGGCGCTTCTTGGCCATGATCTCGACCACATCCATGGCCGTGCAACCGGCGATAGCTGCGAGGATTAGTTCGGTGGGTCGCGGCCCGGTGTCACTCGAGGCGTTGTCGATGACGACGTCGTGGCCGGAACCGGTCCGAGCCACGAACCGCAACCCGCCCTCGTACCTGAGGCTGACCTTCTTCTCGCCCACGCCTTCCTCCTGTCTGTTTGTGCCGCCAGCGACGTTCGCCTGCCAGCCTACCGCGCCTCAGGCATCTCCATCGGCCGAGGCGCGGCGCCGTCCTCCTGCGCGCGGCTCTGCGTGCGGCCATCGGCCACTTCCGGGGCGGCGAACTGCTCGTGGTAGAGCCGAGCGTAGAGGCCGCCGGCCACCAGCAGTTCCGCATGCGTGCCCCGCTCCACGATACGGCCCCGCTCGTAGACGAGGATCAGGTCGGCGCGGAGGATCGTGGAGAGCCGATGGGCGATGGCGATCGTGGTTCGGCCAACCTCGAGCCCCTCCAGCGCGGATTGGATAAGCCGTTCGCTGACGGTGTCGAGGGCCGACGTGGCCTCGTCGAGGATCAGGACCCGCGGGTCCTTGAGCAGGACCCGAGCGATAGCGATCCGCTGCTTCTCGCCTCCGGAAAGCTTGTAGCCGCGCTCGCCGACAGTCGTGTCGTAGCCGTCGGGTAGCTCCATGATTCGGTCGTGGATGGCGGCCGCACGCGCCGCCACTTCCAGCTCGCCGTCGGTGGCGTCCGGTCGGGCGTAGCGTAGATTGTCCCGGATAGAACTGTGGAAGAGGTAGGTCTCCTGGGTCACGAAGCCCACGATCTGCCCGATCGACTTGAGGCTGATCTGCCGCACGTCCAGGCCGTCGATCTCGACCGATCCTGAGTCGACGTCGTACAGGCGCGGGATCAGGTATGTCGTCGTCGTCTTGCCTGCGCCCGAAGGCCCGACGAGTGCCACCAGCTGACCCGGTTTGACCTCGAAGTCGATGGCTTCCAGGGCGAACGGACGGTGGGCGGCGGGTCCGGTCTCTGCGGCGATTTCGACCGCCAGCACCTCGGCGGTGGGCGCCTCCGGCGTCTTGGTCGGGTAGCGGAACCAGACGTCGCGTAACCGCACGCCGCCCTTCACGGCCGCCGGATCGAGCGCGACCGCGTCGGGTGCGTCAGCTATCTCGGGCTTCATCTCCAGGTATTCGAAGATGCGATCGAAGAGGGCCAGAGCGCCCTGCAGTTCAACCTGGACGTTGAGCAGCTGTCCAAGCGGGAAGAAGAGCCGGCTCTGGAGCGTGGTGAAGGCCACGATGTCGCCGATCGTAGGCGGGTGGGGGTCGTGGTTGATCGCCAGATAGCCGGCCAGCCAATACACGAAGGCCGGGATGATCGACATGATGGTCCCGATTAGGGCGAAGAACCAGCGGCCCACCATGGCCTGCCGGATCTGGTTTCGAGCGACCTTCTCGTTGAGTTGGTCGAATCGGGCGGTCGACTGGGCCTGCTGACCGAACGTCTTGCTCAGCAGGATGCCGCTGACGCTGAGGGTCTCCTCCGTGGCGGCCGTCATGTCGGCCAGCGACTTCTGCGTTTCGGTCGAGACGGCGCGCCGGACCTTGCCGACGCGGTTGGCGATGAAGGAGAAGGCCGGCAGCATGGCCAGCGAGAGCGCGGTGAGCCGCCAGTCGATGAAAAGCATGGCGATGATCGTGCTGGCCACGACAGCGACGTTGCTGGTGATGCTCGCAGCTGTGTCGGTCACGACCGACTGGATCCCGCCGACGTCGTTGGAGAGGCGACTCTGGATCTCGCCCGTCCGCGTTTCGGTGAAGAAGCGCAGCGGCATGGCCTGGAGGTGGGAGTAGAGCGCGTGGCGCAGGTCGCGCATGACGCTCTGTCCGACTTTGTTGTTCAGGTAGCTCTGACCGACCCCGATCAGGCTCGAGATGATCGGGATGGTGATCATCAGGATGACGAACAGGTTCAGCAGCCCGAAGTCGAGATGCCCTATAGCGACGTCGATCAGGAGCTTGAGCAGGATCGGGTTGATGACGCCTAGGAAGCTCGTCACCAGGATCGCGCCCAAGACGACGTAGACCTCGGTCCGGTAGGGGACGAAGAAGGCCACGATCTTGCGAGCGGTGCGATAACGCCGCTCCCTGGGCATGGGCGGGTAGCTGCGCGGAGTTGAGTCGGCGAAAGGGTGGCGGCCGCCGCCGGTGAAAGCCACGCCTATCGAACGACCGCAGCGTCGGCCCTTGAAATGGCCGCCTCGTGCGCTTGCGCTTCTTCAGCCTCCCTGGCCTCTAGCCAGCGCTCGACGTCGATGGCGGCACGGCAGCCCTCGCCGGCCGCGGTCACGGCCTGGCGGTAGCGGCTGTCGTCGACGTCGCCCGCCACGAATACCCCGTCGATGTTGGAGGCCGTTGTGGCGCCGTCGGCGTGGAGATAGCCCTTCTCGTCGGTCTCGAGCCAGTCGCGGAAGACGGCCACGTTGGGCCGGTGGCCGATGGCGATGAAAACGCCGTCCAGGCGAACGGTCTCCTCGCCGGGCTCGTCTGTCTTGAGCAGCCGGATTGCCTCAACGTGATCGGTCCCCAGGATCTCGTCGACGGCGCGATTGAGGTGGAGCTCGACCTTGGGGTGCGTGGCAACTCTGTCCTGCATTATCTTGCTGCCGCGGAACGCGTCGCGACGGTGAATCAGATGGACCTTGGTGGCGAAGCGGGTAAGGTAGAGCGCCTCTTCCAGGGCGCTGTCGCCACCGCCCACGACCGCTATCTCCTTCCCGCGGAAGAAGAAGCCGTCGCAGGTCGCGCAGGCGCTGACGCCGCGACCACGAAGCCTTGTCTCGCTCTCAATTCCGAGCCACAGAGCCTCCGCACCGGTGGCCACGATCACGGCCTCGGCGCGGTACTCCACGCCTCCGGCCCAGAGACGGAACGGCCGGCTGCCCAAATCGACGCGATCCACGTCCGCGTCCACGATGCGCGTGCCGAATTTCTCGGCCTGCGCACGGAAGAGGCCCATCAGGGCCGGCCCCTGGACGCCGTCGGGGAAGCCTGGGTAGTTCTCGACCTCGCTCGTGATCATGAGCTGGCCGCCACCTGCGACCCCGCCTATGAGGACGGGCTCCAGGTTGGCCCGGGCAGCGTAGATGCCAGCCGTAAGTCCGGCCGGCCCGGAGCCAACGATGATGACGCGAGCAGACACGGACTTGCCGTCGGTCTGCGCGGTTGGTGCGGCAGGTTTGGCCGGCGTCATCTGGGCGCCCTCCGCAGGGGCGAGGAAGGTCAGGTTGAGCCCGGCAAACGGGCTCTTCGGCTTAGGGCGGGAGTCGTCGCTCATGAGCCTATCCTAGCACGCCGTCGATACTCCCGGGGAGTATACTGACTCGCCAGGCGCACTGACGATGTCTGGCCATACGCGAACGAACGACCGAGAGCCTCGGGGCGCCTGTTTCGGCCGGCTCGCCGCTCACAGAGTCTCCTGTTGTCCCGGTTTACACGTTTCTCGATGGTTCACCCCAGCGTCAGTCGATCGCGCCCCGACGTTGAGCCATCACGTGACTGGTATCGACCCGAGGCGGCCTCAAAGCTCTGGTCTAGCCAGCCCGTGACTGGTATCGAAGTTCGGGGCGGTTCGAGGGCGGGTTCCGACCATATCAAAGGCCGCGCTTGAGCGTGTTGGGGGCCCAAGGCGGCAGCCTCAGGCCGCTCGGAGGGACGTCGCGACTTGATACGAGTCATGGGGTGGCTAGGCGAAGTCGCTCGTGCCCCGATCCGTTAGGGAAGCGCAACGCTG
>JANYJI010000128.1 GCA_025358525.1 Chloroflexota bacterium
GCAGATCGTGTGCGGGAGGATGCGGCCGTGGTGGCTGGATGGGTAACTCGTTGGGCGGATCCTGGCCGGATTGCTGTTGACGAGCAGGCGCATGTTCTGGGTCGACGCGGAGGGGCAATACGATTCTCACCTTACGCCGCAGGAAGGGATGGCGGACCTATCAGATCGTCTCTTCGCCCGCGCCCTCTGCCTCGCCGCTTTGTGCTGCCGTCATCGTCTTGCTCAGGTGACTCGCCTCGACGATCGTCGTCCGGCCGTCGCGCGCCTTCCAGCGAGTCTGGATCAGGACCTCATCGGTCTCGCCGACGAGCCGAAGGACGACGGTGTAGCCAGAGCCGCCGCCGCGATCGATCGAGTCGACGGTCGCTTCGTTCGATGGGAGCGGCAGGAGGGCCAGCACCTCGCCGAGATTCTGTCGAAGTTCCTTGCTGAAGTCCTCGGTCACCCGCTCGATGTCCCCGGCGACCAGCGCTGCACAGAGAGCCTCGGCGTGCTCACGAACGTCCTGTTCTTCCATCGGGCAGCCCTCTGATGAGCCCGGATCAAGCGCAGATGCCATCGCTCTAAGGTAATTCTACGACACCAGAGGATCGATGGCCTGGACAGGCCGGCAGCCCTCCCAGGCGGCGTCAAAGATCGCTCGGGTCCTTTCTTGGTCAATGGAGTCAGGGTGCGTCGGCCATTCGAAACGCCCGGCCCGGTTCGCAGCGCGCTTGGGCGCACATCGCGATAACGCGACCGTGAGCATGTTCACTGAGTCAGGGCCCTTCGTTGCGGACGGTTCACGAGGTGCTTCCCGATGGCCGACACGCCTGTGCCCGTCCGCGTCGCCTACTTCTGCAAGACCCGCTGGGGCGCCCACGCGGAGTTCGTCGAGTTCTTCACGCGCGTCTGTCTCTCGCCGCGAACCCCACGATCCAGCGATCGTGCGATGGCTTCCAATCCCCGCCGGCAATGGCCCAGGCGGACGCGACCATCCAGCGGAGGCCTACGGAGACCCTCACAATTCCCCGTTGTCGGGACCAGCCTGGATATCCATCGAAGCAGGGGATCAGCATGAACAGCAAACCGTGCCCAACGTGCTCAGGGAAAGGTCAGCGCCCATGTCGGCAATGTGAGTGGCTGCCGGCCAACGTTACCTGCGACAGATGCCACGGCGCGAAGGTTGAGTTCTGCGGACCCTGCAACGGCACTGGCAAGATCCCTTCGGCATGAGCTCCTGACCTGGCAACTCCGTGCGGGCTTCGTTCCGGAGTAGGGGAATGCCAGGCGGAGAGGGTCGTGGGAATTTGATCGAGGGAGGCGCGCCAATGGCATTTTGTACCAGGTGCGACGGCGAGGGTCGGCTTCAATGCTCGGGGTGCGGGGGCACGGGACAGGCGGCAATGGGCCATCGCGAGGTCCCGTGCCTTCACGCCGGTTCCCACCCCGGCTATCGAACCGACACCGGATGCATGTGTTGCGGCGGTAAAGGCTTCTCGTACGAGCCGATCATGGGCAACTGCTCGTCGTGCAACGGCAAAGGTCGGCGCACAATCTGCGGCCAATGCAACGGGACTGGCCAGGTCTGAGAGTTCGTCATCGAGCCCCCTGACCTGCTCCTAGTCTCTTGCAAGATCGCCGACACGATCAGGTCATCGTGTCCAGCCCCGAGTGAGGATTGCCCGTTGACAGGGCGCACCAGATTGCGGGTTGATAGGTGCTTTGTATCGGCCGATCCCCAAGCCCTTACCGATTCGCCGCATATGCACTCTGGATTCCTGCTAGCGTGACCGGCGTTCGACTCCTGCATCTTACGTAGGAGTCGATCGAACGGGCGCAGAGGGCGCTCGAGGGTAGGCCGCCGACCGTCGCGGCGAGCAGCGGAGGGGGCGCTGAGGGCGCCCGAAGAGTTCGATGCGTGTTTCCCGTTTGCGCATGCCTGCGATCAGCCTCGCGGCGATCCTGGTTCTCGTCGTCGGCAGCGCCGGCCAGGCCTTTGCCTGTGTCGCGCCCGAGCCCGATGACCACCTCCAGCTCGGCTCGGCCGTATCGGTTCCGGCGATGTCGCCCACGACATCCCTCACGCTCGCCGTCGATCGCCCGAGCGCCAACCCGGGTCAGGCCCTCGCCTACACGGCAGTGGTCAGCAACACCGGCACGACCCTGACCTTGACCGGCACGATCGAGGTCACCAACCCTCACCGCAATGCCGTCAGCCTCGCGGCCTGGTATGACTACGTCTCGTTCGACCCCAAGGGCCATTGCAGCGCCGACGACAACGACAACGACGGCCACAACAGCACCCACTGGGTCCCCCTTGCCGGAGCAGCCGGCGCAAAGACCGGATACACCGCCAGTGGCAAGGCCCCGATCTCGACCGGCGAGACGTTCACCGCTACCCCCGTGCCCTCCGAGGGTGTGACCTACTCGGTCGGCACCGACACGATCAGCGGCACCACAATCGGCCATGGGGACACCGCCCGCTGGAAGTTCAGCGCGGTCATCCCGCTCACATCGAGCCAGGCCGCCGCCCTGTTCAAGGGCAGCGCCGCATACCCGATCCGGGCGAGCTTCCATGCCGAAGGCCCCACGGGCAACAGCGCCGACTCGAACGCGGCCACGATCAGCAACGCGCCCTTCTGCCGCCAGCTGACCGCACTCAAGGCAAGCGGCTCTGCCACTGACATGCGCGTCGCCTTCACCCTGCCCGACGGCACCGTCCGGACCATCACCAAGGCCAATGTGGCCGCTCTGGGCGCAATCGCCCCCGGCACCTCGGTTAGCGTCAAGACCGCATACACGGTCCCGGTTCCGGGCGCCAAGGGAGCAGGGGAGACAGACCTGGCCTATCTCGCCCGACTGGCCGCACTCGATGGCGCCAGGCTCAGCGCTTCGGCCACCGCCCGCTCCGGATCGGCCGGCCCGCTCGTTGGTCCTGCGGGTCCGGTCTATACCACCGAGGCCGTGGCGATCCTGTCGGTCACCAAGGTTGGCCCGGCCAGCGTCGAGGCCGGCTCAACCGCCTCATACGACCTCAAGCTTGCCAACACCAGCTCCGCTCCCGCATCGAGCATCCTTCTGACCGACTCGCTGCCCGATGGGGCAAACATACCTGTGACGGGCGCCCCCGCCACTCTCGCCCCCAAGGCAACAGCCACCGCCCACGCGAGTTACCCGGTTCCGGCCGCTCAGCCAGGCGGCGATCTCACCGATACTGCGAAACTGCGCTGGACCGATGCCGCGGGCAACTGGTATGGCCCGATCAGCTCCAATGCCACGAGCAGCGTTACCCGTTCGATTGCCACCGTGATCGTGACAGCCTCGGGCGGCGCCCTCACCTATGGCGGCACTGTGCCTGCGATCACGCCCAGTTACTCGGGCTGGCGTACCGGCGATGGGCCGGCTGTCCTGACAAGCGCCCCAGTCTGCACGACCACCGCCACGAACTCGGGCGGCGCAGGCACATACAAGACGAGTTGCTCGGGGGCAGCCGCTCCGGCCTACACCTTTGTCTATGTCGATGGCGCCATCACCATCGCCCCCGCTCCGCTCACCATTAGCGCGCCCTCGGGCTCGTTTGCCTATGGCGGCGCCGTCCCGGCAATCGCGCCTGCCTACAGCGGCTGGGTCAAGAGCGAGAGTCCCTCGGCCCTGACCACCGCGCCGGTCTGCACCACCACCGCCACGAGCGCCAGTGGCGTCGGCACATACAAGACCAGTTGCTCAGGCGCCGTCGCGTCCAACTACACCTTTGCCTATGTCGATGGCAGCGTGACCGTCACCCCGGCCTTGGTCACGCTGACTGCGTCGTCAGACTCGATGCCATACGGCGCCAGCGTCCCGGTCATCACGCCTGCCTACTCCGGCTGGCGCAACGGCGAGGGCCCGTCGGTCCTGACGAGTGCGCCGACCTGCTCGACTGCGGCCACGAGCGCCAGCCCTGCCGGCACCTATGCCTCCACCTGCTCGGGCGCCACCGCCGCCAACTACACCTTCACATACGTTGAGGGCAAGGTCAGCGTTGACCCGAGCGTTGTCATCGTGACCGCCTCGTCGGGGTCACTGACCCATGGCGCCACCGTCCCGGAGATCACGCCTGCCTACTCGGGCTGGCGCAATGGCGATGGTCCGTCGGTCCTGACCAGCGGCCCGGTCTGCACCACTTCGGCAACGAACAGCAGCGGCGTCGGCACATACAAGACGACCTGCGCTGGAGCTGCCGCACCCAACTACACCTTCAGCTATGCCGATGGCTCGATCACCGTTACCCCTGCTCTGCTCACGATCACCGCGCAGTCGGGCTCGATGACGTATGGCGGCAACGTTCCCGCGATCGCGCCTGCATACAGCGGCTGGGCCAACGGCGATGGTCCCTCTGCCCTGACCACCACCCCGATCTGCACCACTACGGCCACGAGCACCAGCGGCGTGGGCGCATACAAGACGAGCTGCTCGGGCGCCGCCGCCGCCAATTACACCTTTAGCTACGTTGAGGGCAATGTGGCCCTCACGCCGGCCCCGGTCACCATCACCGCGTCGAGCGGCTCGATGGCCCAGGGCGGCACCGTTCCGCCAATCACTCCTGCCTACTCCGGCTGGCAGAACGGCGAAAACCCCTCCGTTCTCACCACCGCGCCGACATGCACCACCGCTGCCACCGCCACGAGCCCCGCCGGCGCATACAAGACGAGTTGCTCAGGCGCCGTCGCCCCCAACTACACCTTCAGCTATGCCGAGGGCTCGATCACCGTCGAGGGAGTCATAACCACGGGGCTAGCTCTCACGCCGCAATCCGGCGGGCCGCTGCCCGTCGGCAGCTCACACACGTTGACCGTCACAGCCACAGGCTCGAACGGCCAGCCCTTCTCCGCCGCGTCCATAACCCTGACCCTCGTCGGGCCAAACGCAACAACGGCCCACCTCACCACGGGGCCAGACGGCACCGCAACCTTCACCTACACAGGAGCCCATGAGGGAACCGACATCGCCCAGGCTACGTGTACTGTCGCGTCCGGGTCCCTAGCCTCCAATACGGCGAGCGTCATCTGGTCTACGCCCACTGCTGCCATCGCCACGAGCCAGATCCACGGCGTCTTCTATCCGGTCGACTCAGAGAGCACCTCATTCCTGGCGACGCCGGCCTCGACACCTGCCTTCGAGCAAGACTTCCCGACGGTCAACTTCGATCCGCCCGGCGGCACCGTCCCCAACGACCACTCGGGTGTCGGTTACTTCACCCGGCCGTTCACCGATGTCACGACCGACCTTGCCGGCAACTACAGCGGCACCATAGTTGCCCAGGGCAACGGCCTGCAGGCCGGCTCGGGCTCGATGGTCGGCTTCGATGCCGTCTTCACCGGCACCTATACGGTGGCCGCTGCCGGGAATCAGACCTTCAACTACTTCAGTGACGATGGCTGGATGCTCGCCATCAGTGGGGGAGCGACTCCGGTCAGTGGGCCGTGGGTCGGTACCCCGGCTTCGGGTCTCTCGCCCTTCAAGAGCTATCCGCTTATGGCCTCGTACAACATCCCGAGCAGTCCGGCACCCAACACGGTCACCGTGTACTTCCCGGCGCCCGGCGTCTATCCCTATGAGATCGACTACTTCGAGATCCGCGGTGCCCAGCTTTCCCTGACTGTCGCCAACGCCACCACCGGTCACGCAGTGCCGCCCACGGCCTCCATCGTGCTCTCGCCTCTGGCGCCGGCTCCCGCTCAACGCGGCATTGCCCAGACATTCACCGCGGCCGTGACCGACCTAGGCGGCAACCCCGTGGCAGGGCTGCCGGTCTCGATCAACGTCTCGGGCGCCAACACAACCGACTTGACCTCCACGAGCGATGCTCGCGGTATCGCCACCTTCACCTACGCGAGTGGAATCGCCGGCATCGACAATATCGAAGCGTTCGCTACATATGGCGGCACGCCGATCATCAGCAACATCGTTGCCCAGACCTGGACGACAGCACCAGCCGTCCCATTGATCGGCGCGGCTTCTCCGTCCGAAGGAACGGTCATCACTTCGCCGACGTCAATTAGCGCCTCAATCGGCGCCCCATCCGGCGCGACGATCGCCGACTGGACCGTCTCCTACAAGAGCTCAACACCTGGCAGCGCGTCGGTCGGGCTTGCCGCAGGAAACGGAACGCCGCCCGCGATCCTCGCCACGTTCGATCCAACCGTTCTCGCAAATGGCCCCTACACGATCTCCATCGCCGCGGATGCTTCTGATGGCAGCCGGGAAGTGGCCAACATCGGCGTCGTCGTCTCGGGCAACCTCAAGCTCGGCCGATACGGCGTGACCTACCAGGACGCCAACGTTCCGGTCGGCGGCATCCCGATCAGCGTGACTCGCTCGTATGACAGCTTCGACAAGTCAACCGGCGCATTCGGCATCGGCTGGCAGGTCGGCGTGTCGAACTTCCGGGTATCGAGCAACGGCGCTCTGGGCGCCGGCGGCTGGAGCCAATACGCCACGAGCTGTTTCATGGCGGGGCTCGGGGGCGGCCTCTGCCAGATGGCCTGGGCGACGGCGCGGCCGCACTTCGTGAGCGTGGTCTGGCCCGACGGCCACACCGAGAGTTTCGACTTCACCCCAACCGGTGGGAGCAACCTCTTCTGGCTGGGCAACTCCGCCTTTACCGCGCGCGCGGGATCGACAAGCAGCCTCGCCGTGGTCGGTGATGGCTCGCTCTCCTACAACGGTGACGGCAACCTGTATGGCGGCATCGGCGGCCCGGTATTCAACCCAACCCGGTTCACCCTCACCGCCAAGGACGGCACCGTCTACCTTCTCGACGCCGCGACCGGCCTCGTCAGCGAGGCCGACCGTGTCGGCAACAGCGTGACCGTCGATTCGGCCGGCATCCACTCGAGCTTCGGGCCCTCGATCACATTCGTGCGCGACACCGCCGGGCGCATCACCGAGCTAGACAAGCCGGGCGGCGCCAAGGTCCTCTACGCGTACAACGCCGCGGGCGATCTCGTCTCGGTCACCGACGAACTCGGCAACGTCGTCACCTACGAGTACGACGTCAACCACGACCTGACAAAGACCATTGATCCCAACGGGCATCCGCTGCGGACGCTGACATACTGGCCCGACGGCCGGCTCAAGACCGTCACCGACGGCGCCGGGAACGTGAGCACCCTGACGCTCGATCCGAACGCCCGCACCGAGACCGTCACCGGCCCCGACCCGCGACTGACCACGATCAGCTCGATGAATGCCCGCGGCGACATCATCCAGATCGACCAGCTCTTCGGCGGCAAGACCATAACCACCAAGTTCACGTACGACGACTTCGGCCACGTTCTATCCAAGACCGACCCGCTCGGGAATGTGACCAAAGCAACGTACGACGCGGCTGGTTCGCCTCTGACGATGACCGAGCCGGACGGCGGCACCTGGCACTTCACCTATGACGACCACGAGAATCTGACCTCGGTCGCCGACCGGACGGGCCGGCAGATCGCGACTCTCAAGTACGACCCATACGGCGAGTTGACCAAGAAGACCACGCCCGACGGCGACGTCAGCTACACCTATGGCAGCTCCGGGCTCTTGGCCACGATGACCGACACCCTGAATCGCACCACTACCTATGGCTACGACTCTGGCGGTCATGTCACGGGCGTCACCGGGCCCGACGGCCGGATCTGGGGCTATTCGTATGACGCGAACGGCAAGACCAAGACCGTCACGAACCCGGCGACCGAAACCACGACGTTCCAGTACGACGATGCTGGCAACCTCGCCTGGTTCAAGGACGCACTCAATCACGGCCAGACCTACTCGGGACGCCCCAACCGACCCATAGGGACGCGTCGACCCCGCGCCTGTACTGACTCTTCGTCCGGATGCAGCTCTCTGAGCCGGGGGGTGTTGACGGCGCCGGGAAGCACCTGGTTGACCAGGATGCCGTCGGCCGCCAGCTCTCTCGCCAACGACTTGACGAGGCCGGCCAGGCCCGGCCGGATCACGTTGGAGAGCACCAGGCCATCCAACGACTCCCGGGCCGACTTGCTGCCGACAACGACGACACGTCCCCACGATTGGCTGCGCATTCCCGGCAGAACCGCCTTGATCAACCGAGTGGCCCACAGCCAGCTTGACCTAGTGACAGTCGGGGTCGGCGATTGGAGGCGCCGACGCGAGATGTTCGTGGCATAGCGTCACCCCGATCGCGTCGGCCGGGACGGGACCGCGCGTCGTCCTCACCAGCGCCACGATGCGCGGGTCGCCGCCGACGTC
>JANYJI010000201.1 GCA_025358525.1 Chloroflexota bacterium
CTGCGCAGATGACGCCATGGTCTGCCCGCAGGGCAAGCAGAACGCGACCGTGCCCAGCATCTGGAATCCCCTGCCGGGGTTCGGCGACGTCACGGCCGACGGCCAAACCGGCAACATCCAGACCGTCGACAACTTCCTCAGTGCGGCCAAGACCGGCACGCTGCCGGCAGTCAGTTGGGTCGTTCCCAACGGCAAGGTCAGCGAGCATCCACCGGCCCTCGTGTCGGACGGGCAGTCATACGTGACCAGCCTCATCAATGCCGTCATGCAGGGCCCCGATTGGTCCAGCACGGCCATCTTCCTGACATGGGATGACTGGGGCGGCTTCTACGACGGCGTCGTGCCGCCGACCGTGGACGGCAGCGGCTACGGCCTGCGCGTCCCCGGCATCGTCATCAGCCCGTACGCCCGCCAGGGCTACATCGACCATCAGACACTGAGTTTCGATGCCTACCTCAAGTTCATCGAGGACGACTTCCTGGGCGGCCAACGCATCGATCCGGCGACCGACGGCCGGCCGGACTCGCGACCAAATGTCCGTGAGAACGCCCCTGGATTGGGCAGCCTCCAGGCCGACTTCAACTTCGGCCAGACGCCCAGGGCGCCCGTCGTCCTGACGACCACACCGCACACCGACCTTCGGTGAGACGATGGCCGTGTGGGCCTACTCGCTCAGCCAGAGGGCGATGTCGCCGGCCGAGGGGATGCGGCCGTAACTGACGACCTTGCCGTCGATGACCAGGCCCGGTGTGCTCATGACGCCGTAGGCCATGATCGCGCCGTAGTCGGTGACTTTGACGACCTCAACCTCGACACCGGCCAAACCGACCGCCTCGCGGGCGTTGGCCTCCAGGCGGACGCAGTTGGCGCAGCCGGGACCCAGGACTTCGTCTTCTTCATCTGATCGGCTACGCCCCCTGGCCGAACGAGGTCATCGGGCGGCTCCGCACCGAGGCCATTCCAGTCGTTATGGGCAACTACGATGACGGTACGGGGTTTGGTCGCGACGGGTTTGCCGCGCAACTCCGTGAAGGCCGGGGCTACGGTCCGGTCGTCGCGGGCTGACTCCTGCGCCATCGCAGCGAGAGCCGGGCTCTAGATTCCGCCGGATCGCCGCGGTGGGCCCCGTTTGAGCCGTGGCGTTCAGACCGCACCCAGCCGGCCTCTCGGAGAACCTTGAGGTTATGCGAGAGCGTCGGCTGGGAAACAGCGCTGCAACACTCGATGAAATTGCAGGCGCAGACCGACAATTCCGAACTTAACTCGCGCAGAATGGCGAGTCGTGTCGCGTCGGATGCGGCATCAATGAGGAGGATGTCGGAGTCGATAGGTCGGTGCATGACGTCCGCAGATCTTCGTGGCATCGCCGCACGTCAGTAGTAACGGGCGGGCAGGTTGCTCAGTGATCGTTGACTCACATTGGGAGCGACTCGGGGACGACGCTCCGATCCGCTCCAACAACTGGCTCGCCGAACCAGCGCTTGGACAGGCGCATCGCCGCCCAAACGAGCGCCAGCATGACGGGTACCTCGATGAGCGGGCCGACGACCGTCGCCAGCGCAACCGTCGGCGAGAAGGCCGTGATCGCGATGGCGATGGCGATCTCGAAATCCCGGCCCGTCGCGTTGAAGGCGACCGCCACGGCGTCGCGATACGAGAAGCCTAGCCGCGAACCGATGAAGAGCACCATGAAGAACATTACCGTGAAGAAGAGGGTCATCGGGATCGCCATCTCCATGACGATGCCGGGTCGCTGCAGGATGAGGTCGCCCTTCAGGGAGAACATGACGATCAGGGTAAAGAGCAGGCCCAGGATGGAGAGGGTGTTGAGGCCCGGCTTGAGCCGCTCCATGGCCGCCTCGCCGCCGCGACGAGTGACCGCCAGCCGGGTCAGCACACCGAGCAGAAGCGGCAGGCCCAGGTACAGGACCACGGATTCGAAGACGACCAATACATCGAAATTGACGTTGCCGATCAGCAGGCGGGCGTAGACCGGGATCAGCAGCATCTGGGCCACGGAGTTCAGCGCCACGAACACCAGGGCCATGGGCGTGTTGCCCTTGGCGAGGAACGTGAAGATGATCACCATCGCGATACAGGGGGCGAGGCCGTATAGCACAAGCCCGGTGTGCAGCTCCGGGTCGCTGACGAAGACGTTCGCGAGGCCGAGCATCAAGAACGGCGCCACGAGGTAGTTGAATAGCAGCACGACGCCGAGCTGGCGCGGCGATCGGAACGCAGCACCCACTTCGCCCAGGCGGACGTTGGTCATCGCCGGGTACATCATCGCGAAGAGCCCGATCGGCACGCCGAGCGAGATCGCGCTGGGCACGCTCAGGACAAATGTGCCGCCGGCGATCGCCTTGATCGCATCGATCGGGGGCGTCAGGGCGAAATCGGAGATCGAGAGCACCTTCCCGATGCCGATCCCGATCGCCATGCTGATGACGACGAAGAACGGCAGCAGACGGAAATCTTCGAGCTTGGCGAGCAGGCGAGTGGCGGTCATCGAGCTCCTCGGGTGGGGCGGCCTGTGGTCAGCAACTTTGTGGGGGCCGGGGACCGGTAGAAATGGTTTCCGCGACGGCACGTTCGATCGCCGCGATGTTGAGCTTGCCGCCGGCGAACACAGCGACCCCATCGATCAGGACAAGCGGCGGAATCGAGCCGTCGGCGACAAGCGTCTCAACCTCTGGGTGATGCGCCATCTCGGGGCTGAAGAGGTCGATGTACTCGAAGCGAACCGCCGGTCCGAACCGGTTGGCCAGGCGCGAATGCACCAGATCCGCGGCAGCCCGCCAGGTCTTCGTGCTCGCGCAACCGGCGGTGGGTGGCAGCCCAACGATAAGGACGCTGCAACTCATGACGGGACCTCCGCGAGGCGCCCCAAGTCGGGCAGCCTGGTTGCGCTGAACCGATGGAGGCGTTCGGGGCCGCATTCGGAGCACAGACACGAGGCAGCCGCCTCGTCTGTCGGCGTCAAGAGGACGGTGACGGCCGCCCGCAACCGCTCGAGGGAGTCGAGGTCGAGCGAGTAGTACACCCACCGGCCGCTGCGGCGCTCCCGCAACAAGCCACTCCCCCTGAGTACTCGCAGATGGTGCGAGACGAGTGCGGGGCTCAGGGCGAGGGTGTCTCCAACGTCGCAGACGCAATGCTCGCCGTGGCTGAGTAGAGCGACGATCCGCGCACGGGTGGGCTCGGCGATCGCCTGGAGACAGGCCATGAGGTCGGGCGTGAGGCCGGACGCGACAGGTTCGGGGATCTTTGAATTCACCGCGTTATTCTAACAGGCGTTAGTACAACGTGCGTTTGTGCATGGGGAGGTCCGCTCCGTCCGACGATAATGCGCACCCATGGTCATCGGGTACAGTCGCGCTGTCCCGGCGTAGCCCGCCGGCCGTGCGGACCCGCGACGGGTCGGCCTGATACAGGCGGTCGAACACCCGCGGCAGATCCTCGGTCGGAATGCCACCGCTGGAATCGGCGCCTGGCCTACCGCTGGAGGGCCCGACTTCGAGGGACCGAACACGCCCCACCGCGAGCGCGTAGTCGCAGGCGCCAGATGAGCGTGCCTGCGAGGAGCGCCAGCGAGACCGCGCCAATGACGGGCTGGATCGGCCCGAAGATGCTCGTGGCGCCGCTCGCTCCGAGAAGCACCAGGGCGATCTTGTTGCAGGTTGGGCAGCCGATGGCGATAAACGCGGCGAAGCCGCCGAGCGTCCCGAGCGTTGTTCCGTCGCGCCGGGCCGATTGTTCGAGAGGAACCGGCCCCCTTGCCGGCATGGGCGCAAAGTAGGTGGCCGTGACGATGCCCATAAGCGGTGCCGAGGCGAGCCAGACCGCGATCGCGAACGGCTCCGGCGGAGTCCCTCGGCCGAAGATCGGGTTCGGGATGATCGCCGCTGTGACGCCGAAGACTACGAGGGCAACGAGAGCCCAGACCACCGACCATCCGAGCAACGATCGATCACGGAGTGGGCTGTAGCTGCTGGCTATTCCAGTTCCTATCACGCCATGACTCTCCGCTAATCGCGCAATACCGAGGCAGTCCGTCCCGGGGCCAATATTGCGTACTTGCGCAATTAGTGTACCAGATGCGGCGGGGACTCAGCGGCGTGCGGCCATGATGCAATGCCCTCGCAGGGCACGACGGCCCGCTCGCTCTCACCGACCTCCTCGAACGGTCAGATGAAGAGCGTGGAGTCCGCCTCGGTCATCAGCTGCAGGGCAGTCGCCGCGCCAACCGGCTCGCCCATGCCGTCGATCAGGTCCTCGCGCTTCAAACCGAACATGTCCATGGTCATCTGGCAGGGCAGGAAAGTGACGCCCACTGCCTGGGCCATTTCGAGCAGTTCCTTCGGCTTGGCCACGTTGTACTTCTTGGCCAGCTGAAACATCATCCACGGGCCCATGCCCATGAAGTTCATCTTGCTCAGCTTGCGGTGGCTGGCGCCCGGCCGCTGCATGAAGGACATCATCTTCTGCATCCAGTTCTCACCGGTGATGCGCTTCTTGTCCTTCACAAAGGTCTGGAGTCCCCAGAAGGTGACGAAGACGGTCGTCTCCATCTCCATGGCGCCGGCGGTCGAAGCCAGGATCATGGTCGCCCACGTCTTCTCCAGTTCGCCGCTGTAGCAGATGATCACGAGCTTCTTGGGCTTGTCGGGGCCGGCGGCCTGTGCGGTCATGTTTGGCGTCCTTTCGCGTGGTGGCCGGCGCTCCCCCGCGTCTGCCGAGTGGTAGCTACTTGTGGCGGAGCACGAAACGGAACTTACCCCCGCTCGAGTCGTGCTCGACGAGAGAGTGGCCGGTCGCGGCCGCCCAGGCCGCGAAGTCCTTGACGGAACCCGGGTCCGTGGCGATCACCTCAACCAGTTCTCCCGAGGCCACGGTCTTGACCGCCTGAGACGCCTTGAGAATTGGGAGCGGGCACGACATACCGCTGGCGTCCACCTTTACCTTGATGTCCATCGATCGTCCCTTCTGAGTGCTGCTTGCGCGGCTAAATGAAAATGATCTGGCCCTCGCCGGCGTTGATGTAGAAGGCGGCCACGCCCTCGACGCCATCGACGATGGGATCAAGGTCCGACTGCTTGAGCTTGAGGATGTCCATCGAGGCGGAGCAGGCCTGGATGTCGACCTCGCCCAGCTCCTTGGCCATTCGCAGCGTTTCGATCCAGGTGGCCTGGCCCGCCTTCGCTGCGGCCGCGACAGCAGCCTTGCCGGCCTCTCCGGCTTCCGGCGCGAGACCGTGATCGGCGTTGATCCCGTCAGCCCGGAAGACGTTGAGCCCCCAGTACTGGAGGAAGATCTTCACGGGTCGACCGAGTGCGGCTGCGCCGGCGGCGAGCGTCGCGGCGGCCTGGAGCTTGTCGTCAGTTCCCGAGAAGAGCACGATCGAAATGGTCTCGTCCATCGCGGGCAGCCTCAGCTAGCTTGAGTAGTGGGTACAGTCGAGCCGGCGGCTGCGACGGCGGTTCGCTCGGCGACGAGTTCACTAGGGGTTCGCGCTGCGGCGAGGGAAATGCGCGCCAGCCTGCGGACGAGGACGCCGCGCATGGTTTCACAGGCCACGATGATCTCCGGGTCGCTCAACCGGTAGCGAACCTCACGTCCATCACGCTCGGCCTCAACGACCCCGGACGCGCGCATCAGCGCCAGGTGCTGCGAAACATTGGGCTGGCTGATACCCATCTCCTCGGCCAGACGCGAAACCTCGCGGGGTCCGTCGGCGAGCAAATGGATGATTTCCAGCCGCCTCGGGTTGGAAAGCGTCTTGAGAACTTCCGCCTGCAGCGTGTAGACCTCGTCCATGCCGGGCAGTGTTCGTCATATGCGCAGGTGCGCATAGGTGCGGGTGGCCCGATGGCGCGGGCCGAATGGCATGCGGGTCGCCGGCCCACTCGCGGGGCGTGGCCAGGCGGTCGTCCGTCGGCGGGCGCGGGCGCGGGCTCAGGCGGGGCGCGGGTGGGGCGCGGGTGGGGCGCGGGTGGGCGCGGGCGCGGGCGCCAATGCTTGCCACTTCACCGTCCGACGGCGTCTCCGACGCCGAGTCGGCGTGGTTTCCGTCAGTCACGCGTCGTGGTGGTGCTAGACGCGACGGCTGGCCTCAGCGACCCATCTGGCGCGAGCCGATCGGCCTTCGATGCGACTGGTCCAGCGTAACCTCGCCGGTCACGGGCGGGACGAACCCGTCCGGAGCTACCTGGATTGCGGATAGCACGTCTGTCGGCAGTATCTGGGAGAAACCAGATGCCACGGACCGGGCCGACCGGGCTCCTCAGCCATTGTCGGATCACAACGGTCCTGGAAGGGAGAGCGACATCGAAGACCGGACTCAGCCTGTCGACCGCGCGGCGTGAAGTGGCTTCGTCGGGCAGCACCAGCACGGACCCGATTGCCATCGCGCACCAACCCTTCTCGCGCAGCACGAGCCCGGGCACTACCCGCACCTTGACGTCCATCGATCGCAGGACCGCCTCAAGGCTGTCCAACTCGGACTTGACTTCAACCAGGATGAAGGCCTGCTTCGCCGCATTCCAGGCCATCACGTCAACCGACCCGCGGTCGCCGTAGTGGTTGAAGGTGTATTCCACCACCACTTGCCAGTCCTTGCCCAGGAGCGCCACGACCGCTTTTACGATCCTGGCGTGGCGGGCGTCGACCAATCGATCTAGTTCGGGACCATGCCACTTGAATACGAGATCAACCGTGATCCCAAGTGGTCTCGCCACGGACTTGACGAGACCGAGCGTCGCGGAGTCGGCGTGGCCGCGCTCTATCGATGAAACGGTTTGCTGCGAGACGCCTGCCATCTGTGCGAGCTTCGCCTGCGTCAGACCATGACGCCGACGCACGACCCTCAGCACCCTGCCGGCCTTCAACTCGTCCATCGCGTACAGGATGTCCGAGTGCGCTTGCGCGCCGCTTACCTGGACGCAGGGCGGAGATCTTGGGTTCGGTCGGTGACGAGGGCCAGCCGCTCGCCGGGCCCTATTTGCACATGTTGGCGGGGTTGGCCGAGCAGACGAGGTCGAAAGTGCCGCGCCCGGCTCGGTGATCTTCAAGAGGTTATCGCCCATGGGCGCCACAACGGCGATGGCCAGTCCCGGCGTGGAGACAGTCCCGAGGCTGCCGACGACATAGCTTCCGGGCCGCCTTCGGGAACTGAACGGACGTCGTGGTGTTGGTCGTGTACAGGGATATCGCGCCGTCAGCGCCATCACAGCTCGGCGCCACCTGGTGGGGGGGGTTGTGCGGTCACCGGGTTCCCCTGTTGGGGGGGGAACCCAACGACCGCATTGCCGTGGGGCCTGTGTGGTTAGCCCTGCGGGCTGAGGGTGAACGACTGAGCGCCACCTCCGGTGCACGCCCACTGCTGCAGGCGCGCCCCGTCGGCTGTCGAGACGTTCGTTACGTCCAGGCACTCACCGGTGTTGTTGCGGGGGGTGAAGCTGAAGCTGCCGTCAGCGTGCGCGACGGGCTTCCATTGCTGGTTGGTCCCGCCGCCGTAGGTCCACAGCTGGGTCTGGACGCCGTTACCGGTCGATCCGGGGCCGCCGAGCAACAGAACGACAGCCATCGCCCCGGGAGTCAGTCGCCGAGATCGACACGCGAACGCGGATGGAAAAGACATGGATGTCTCCTGAGTCGGTGGTGCGCTTGGCGGGCAAGGCAGGCGCACGGCCGTGCCGGGAAGTCATAACTTGCTGATGTCGATCGCGTTGGCCATGGCGTTGTAGCCGGCGTCATTCGGGTGCAGGTGGTCGCCGCTGTCGTATGCCGGGTTCAACTGGTTGGGGCTTCCTGGGGCGCCGGTCGCGGCCGCCAGGTCAAAGGTGCCGTCGAACGCCCCGCTGGTGAGGATCCAGTTGTTGACAGCTTCACGGATCGCCTCACCGGCGCTCGTGTAGTAGCCCGCCCCCTGGTAGGGGAGGATCGTGCAGCCGAAGATCTTGACGCCGGCCGCGTGCGCCTGACTGATCAGGTTTTGGTAACCATTGATCATGTCCTGGGTCGTCAAAGCACCGTTCGGCCCAATGTTCGTGCCGATGTCGTTGATGCCCTCGAGAAGGATCACGGCCTTCACGCCGGGCACGATCAAGGCGTCATGGGCGAACCGCTGCGTGGCGGCCGTGCCGAACTGGCCACCGGTGTCAGTGAGGAGCCGGTTGCCCCCGATCCCCGCGTCCACGACGCCGAGGGTCGGCCCGCTCGGCTGGGCCTGCAGGCGACGGGCCAGGTAGTTCGGCCAGCGGTTGTTGGCTGACAGGGTGGACAGCGCTCCGTCGGTAGTCGAGTCACCGAACGCGACAACGGTGTTCTTGGCTGTCGTGGACTGGACGTCGAGCCCGTCGAGGTAGTACCACGCGTGGTCCGACGCCGGGTAGTTGCCCGCGGCATCATCGCTGGCGAAGTTGCCCGAGGAGGAGTAGTAGGTCACTTCTTGGGCGTCCCAGTGCCAACTGGACGTGCCGGCGTTGCCCGAGAAGTACACGCTGACGAGCAGGTTCTGCTCCGCGCTGACGGTCATCGCGATGGCGTCACTAGACAAGTCGGCGTGCGCCGCCACCGTGGTTGTGGCGAATCCGCCGAACGTGACGACGTGACGGGTGCCCGCGACTGCAGTGGCCCCGCTCGATTGCACGGCGACGTCAACGGCGCCGATCGGGAGAGCGTTAGCGCCGTACTGGTTGGAGAGTCGGATGCGCACGGAGGTGCCCGGGACCGTGTTGTGCACGACCATGCGTACGGTTTGGTTGTTGATGCCGTTTCCGTAGCCCGCCAAAGCAGGACCCCAGCCGCCGACCCAGGTGGATCCGGCCCCGCCCGCGACATAGGCGTTGAACTCGGCGATCGACCACCACGAGCTGGCGCTGCCCGTCTGGACGACCCGGAGGTAGCGCGCCGTCTGCGAGGGGAAGATCACGTCGATCAGTGCCGACGAGCCGCTGCCGGTCGCTACTGCCGTTCCCCAGTTGGAGCCGTCCGCGCTGACGAATACCTGATACCCGCGGGCGTAGTCGCCGCTGCTCGCGGCGGCGTCCATCTTGATCTCACCGAAACTCTGGGCGGAGCCCATGTCGAGGGTCACCCACTGACCGTTAGCCATCGCCACTCCCGTGCTCCACCGCGTCGCGGCGTTGCCGTCGATCATGTTGGCGGGGACGTCGCCGGCCGCCGACGAGGATGCCGTGACCGTCCAGCCTGTGCGAGGTAGCACCGACCCCGGAAGGCCGGTCGTGGGGGTGATCGTCGGGGTGGTGGTTGCGGGCGCGCTCGTCGAGCTCGCGCCACTGCCGAACACGTTGAACTCGGCGATCGACCACCACGAGCTGGCGCTGCCCGTCTGGACGACCCGCAGATACCGCGCGGTCTGAGCTGCGAAAGTCACGTCGATCAGAGCGGCCGAGCCGGTGCCCGTGGCCACGGCCGCGCCCCAGGTCGCGCCGTCGTTGCTGACGAAGACCTGATAGCCGCGCGCGTAGTCGCCGCTGCTTCCTGCGGCGTCCAGCTTGATCTCGTTGAAGTTGCGGGCCGCCGCCATGTCGACGGTCACCCACTGGCCGTTCGCCATCGCGACTCCCGTGCTCCACCGGGTCGCCGTGTTGCCGTCAAGCATGTTGGCGGGCACGTCGCCCGAGGCGGACGACGAGGCAGTCGCGGACCAGCCCGTACGAGCCAGCGCCGTGGAGCCATCTGTCGTCACCGGAGAGTAGGCGTTGAACTCGGCGATCGACCACCAGTTTCCGGCGCTCCCGGTTTGCACGACCTTGAGATAGCGCACGGTCTGGGCGGTGAACGTCACGTCGATCAGGGCGGAGGAGCCCGTGCCGGTCGCCACCGCAGAGCCCCACGTCGTTCCGTCGTTACTGACGAAGACTTGGTAACCGCGGCTATAGTCGCCACTACTGCCGGCGCTGTCCATCGTTATCTCGCCGACACTGCGCGCTGCCGCCATGTCGATGGTGATGGACTGACCGTTGGCCATCGCTGTGCCAGTGCTCCACCGGGTGGCGGAATTCCCGTCGAGCATGTTAGAGGCGGGTTCGCCCGCGTTGGATGCAGACGCGGTGGCGGTCCAGCCGGTGCGCGCCAGCACCGGGCCCGCCGCGGCCTGCGCGTTGCCAGTGACCCAGGTGAGGGTGGCCACCAGGAGGCTCAACATCAAGGTGAGGCCCATAGCGACAGACGCTGTGCGTCCAAGCCTTCCCTCGGACGCAACTGTGATCGACATGGCGTTCTCCTCCGGCGGTCAGTGGGCGGTTTGGCCGCGGTCGCCGGGTGCCCGTTGCGGGGCGCCCGGCGACCGCGTTCTTTCTGGTTGGTCAGGGTTGTGCGGTGAGGGTGAACGACTGGTTGGCACCTGTTTGGCATGCCCACTGCTGCAGGCGTGCCCCGTCGGCGGTCGAGACGTTCGTCACGTCCAGGCACTCACCGGTGTTGTTGCGGGGGGTGAAGCTGAAGCTGCCGTCGGCGTTCTTGACGGGCTTCCATTGCTGGTTGGTCCCGCCGCCGTAGGTCCACAGCTGGATCTGG
>JANYJI010000205.1 GCA_025358525.1 Chloroflexota bacterium
GTGCCGTCGCCCGGCTCGGGTCGGTCGGATAGGGCCTCGCCCCGCGCCCAGCGAGCAGCCTGGTGCAGCAGCGCATATTCGTCCAGGTCGGCGTAGTGGCCCAGGTCGTCGGCCGGCGATCGGTCGCCGAAGATCGCCAAGATGCTCGGCCGGAAGACCTCAGCCAGATCGAGGTCGATCGCGCGGACCGAGCGGTGGTAGTAGATCTGCTGATACATGAAGAGGCGGGCGGTCAGGAACATCTCGAGCGCACCCAGCCCCGGTTCGTACAGAGTGAGGCCGCGCGGCCCGATGAAGGAATACCGGCGCAGCCGCTCAACGTCCACGGGGCTGGTCGAGACACCGATCAGGTAGGCGTCACGGCGCACGTAGTCGAGATTGTCGACCGTGAAGACGCCCGACAACAACGGCTGGAACCAGCACAGCCAGCGTGGCATCGACGGATCGGCGAGCGGGGGCTTCGAAATCAGGAAGGAGAGCCAGCGGGGGTCGATCGACTCGTCTGGCCGGAGGGCGTCGCGCTCGGCGACGACTCCGGGCGCGCGACGGATGGCGCCGATCAGGCTGCCCAGCTCGCGCTCGATGATCAACTGCGAGAGATCCTCGTGAGTCAGGCTCTTGTGCTTCCGGCGCGGGTCTGCCGGTGCGCTGAAGTGGCAAAGCACATGCTCGTCGAAGAAGTGGGCAAAAGGGCCGTGCCCCACGTCGTGGAGAAGTCCGGCCAGCCGCAGGGTTTCCACAACGAGACCTTCGGATGGGGCCCCCAGCGTCGGTTCCGCGGCCGCCAGAGCCAGGCAGAGGCTGGGATAGAGGTGCCGCGCCCACAAGCCGGCCTCGTGCATAACGCCCAGGCTGTGGGTGAAGCGGCTGTGCTCGGCCGTGGGAAAGACCCACCGCGCGCTCTGGAGCTGGCTGATGCGCCGCATTCGCTGCAACCAGGCGGAATCGAGCAAGTCGCCTTCGGCCGCCTCTTCGTCCGCCAGTCCCAGCCTTCGGGCATGCTCAGGAGTCAGCCGTTTGGTCAGCTCGATGTAACCGTGGATCGGGTCGCTGATCAGGTTGACGGCCCAAAGCTGGGGGTGGATTTGACCGTCCGAGGGCGCCGCCGCGCTGTCATTAGCCGCGCGCATCACGGTGTCGTCGTGCATGGTCCAAGCCTAGCCCAGTCGCGATCCGGGCGCGGTACCGCTCGTCAAGCGCGCGCTCAGTACCTCGCTCCGGCCTGGCGGTACGTGGCCGCCACTTCGTCGCGCAGCTCCGGCGGCGCAAGAACCTCCACCTGAGCGCCCCACTGCAGGATCCAGCGCCGGATCTCAAGCGTGCCCGGCACGCGCGCCCGCCAGAGCACCGACCCATCGGCCTCGCGCGTCACCCTCTCCGTGGGATGCCAGGTGGTCTCGGTTACCAGGCCGGCGATCTCGGCATCGAAACGCAGTTCGACCTCGACCTCTTCCTGATCCGCTATGACGCCCCAGGCTCGGGCCAGCCCCTCTTGAATAACGGCCGGATCCGGCGGCTCGAACGTGTCTGGAGCGAGCGAAAGCTCCAGGATGCGCTGCAGTTTGAACGTCCGGATGGCACCACGAGACTCGTCGTAGCCCATCAGGTACAGCGCCCGCGTCGTCGACGAGGCCTCGATCAGGTACGGGTGAACGCGCGATCGGCGGGGTGGCCGGCCGGGGCTGTATGTGGCCGCGTCGTAGGTCAGTTCGACGACTCGGTGCTCTGCCCAGGCCCGCGCCAGGAGGCGCAGGTTGCGCGTCAGCCGCTCGTCTTGCGGGCGGCTGGCCAGCACGTCAATCGTGCGCTCGAGATGCTGGGCCACGACCGGCGGCAGGATCTCGGCTAGCTTCTGGAAGGCCGCGCCAGTGTCCGGGTCGTAGCGGTCGGCGAACTGCGCCGTCAGGCGGGCGGCGAAGAAGAAGGCCACGGCCTCGTCGAGGGTCAGGCGGAGAGGCGGCAGGAAGGCCCCTTCGACAATCCCCCACCGACCCCTATCACTCCAAAGCGGGATCCCGATCTCACCCTCGAGCGCCCGCAGGTCGCGATATACGGTCCGACGCGACATGCCGACGAACCCGGCGACCGCGTCCACGGAGGCCCCTTCAGGATGGGCGGCCAGGAATCGCAGGACTCGGTAGAAGCGCGCCAGTCGATCGTGCTTGGTCGTGTCGAGTGGATCTGACGGGGGCGTCATCGCGGCTCATCAAGTCCGAGGCGGCGAGATGTAAACCAGGCTGTCTCGAACGGTGGCGGTCATTCGCACCTTGACAGTGGCTTGGATGCCATGTGGCAGGATCTCCTGGGCGCTGCCGTTGAGGCTGCCCGAGATCAGGCCCACCTCGCCATCCCCAAAGACCCAAAAATCGATCTCGCCACGCCACGTGGACAGAACGGCACTTTCGGTCAGCCACTTGACCTGAGGGAATGATGCTTGGAACGTGTTTCCGTCAACGGCCACGCGGCAACGACGCGCCCGCGCCCCTTCCACGTACTCCAGCCCATGGTTCTCGGCGGTGGCCCGGTTCGTCTGTGACAGGGCGTGGGCAAGCACAGTGGTATCGACCAAGGCGTTGTCCAGGTCGTTCGTGGCGGCCGTGGTCCACGACTTCCCGGGCGCCAGCGTCCAGGCCGAGTTCCCAGTGCGAACGGCTCCGTACTGGCCGAACAGATCGCTGCGCACAACCTGGGCGGTCCACGAGACATCCGCGCCCGACCGACTCCCGGTCAAGCTCACCGTGCCAACAGACCTCTGGTCGACGTCGCCCCAGAGGTCGAGCTGGAGCCTGGCCGACCTGGCGGTCGAAACGGGGCGGCTGCAATCGGGCGGGACCACGTTGGCCGCCGTTGGCCCGAATCGGGAGTAGGAAGCCAGCTTGCTCTGGAGAGCCGCATTGTCGGCCAGACTGACTCCGGCGAAGACCCCGCCGATTCCAGACGTGGCGACCACCGCAAAGATGATCGAGGCAGCCAAACGCTTCCGGCCGATCCCAACCTCACTGATGAACTGACGGCTGAGCCCAAGACCCGCAAAGAGGCTCGTCGTCAGCAGAGCGAGGGCCCACGGATACACGACCTCGAGTGAGGGCAGCAAGGGCTCAGTCCCGCCTTGGAGAAGCTGGCCGATGATGCCCGCGATCGAGGGAATGAGCAGCAGCCCGGATACGAGGCCGATCCAAAAGGCGGCCGCCGAGCCGCTGTTGCCCCTCACCAGTGGCGGCCACACGATCGCGGCAACGCTGACGAGGAGCGGCAGGGATGCGGCGAAGCCCACGAGCACGTCGAAGGGCCCGCCCGGTCGATATGCGAGCAGGATCATGCCGCCGCCCGCGGCCCAGAGAGCCGTGAGCGCGACGGCCAAAAGCCGTAACTCGAACTGGCGGACGCGCACGTTGGCAGTCTAGCGGCCCCGAGGCAGGGGGCGGCGGGCCCGCGTGACGGCCAGCCGGCAGCGATCCGATCGACTGACCCGGGAATGGTTCACCCATACGGGCCGCCCTGCTAATCCGAACGCAGGAGTATTGGATCGCAAGTACGGGGAGCCCCCGGACCCGAGGAGGGCTCGTGCCTGAGCCTCCCAGACCCGACTGTTCAGGTACGGGAGAGGCACAAGGCAACGGTTCGAAGGGTTCTCGAGATGGCTGGACAGACGGATCGAAGCAGCGCAGGTCAGACCGGACCTCTGAACGGGCAACCGACCTCGGCACGCCCGCGAGCCAGGGTCAGTCGGCCCGACTACGTGCGTATTCCGATCGAGGTCGGTCCGGCCCCCAATGTCATCTGCTCCGGGGCGATCGCCTCCTTGGTCAGATCTCGACTTGCCCCCGACGCCACACCGCCGCAGTTCCAGACGCAGATCGCCTATCGAAGTCTGATCACAAGTGGCATCACCGGTCAGGAGGCCGCCGGGCTCATCAGCTACGTCGTCGGCCTCGCGCCGTGCGAGTCGCACTGGTCGCTGCTCCAGATCAACGGGCTGCTCTTCCTCCGCGATCTGTACCGCAATACCGATTGGGGCAAGGCCGAGCGCGCCGCCGTGCACGAGCCCGACTAAGTTCTCCACGGCGCTCTCCGCAAGCGGCGGACTGAGATCGAATACCTGCGGATCCCGGGTCCTCCTCCTCCACCCTGGGACTCGCGAATGTCGAGGCGGTGCCTCTCCTCCCTGGGTACCGCCTCGACGTCTGTCCGGACTTGGGACGTGGGGGCCTTCGCGGGCGCCAGGCTGGCAGGGGCGCCAGTGTCGGCACGGGCGCCGGGCCCGGACCACCGCAGCCCAGCCGCCGTCAAGCGGGCAAAACAAAACGCCCGAAGGAACCTACTCGCTGCGTGTGCCTTGATGTCATCTCAGCTGCTAGCAGGCGCTCAGCACCTCCGGGCGTACTGAATACGCTACGCGCAGCCCGCTCCCGGTTCAATCGTGTTTTCCACCCATTTCGAATATCGGTTCCCACTTGTCCACCGGTTGTCCACAACGAACGGGGACATCTGGCCCGATTTGGTGATTGCCGGCACCGCGGCAGGCGATCCGGAGCAAGCGCAGGGCCCGGACCGCGAACGAATCAGGTGAGAGGCCGACACGGTGAGAGCCCCGGCGCAGCGTCCCCCGAACCGTGCTTAGGCGCCCGAGCCGGTCTCGAACTGGAGCCGCGACTTGACCGCCGAGGTCGAGGCTTGCATCCAGGCCGCCCCAGCCAAGGGCGCGACAACCGCGTTGGCCAGCATCCGCAGGGTCCGCGGCGAGACACGGAAGACGGCGCTGTCCGTGCCGGCGGAGGCCCAGACCCACTGGTACTTGCCGAGGTCCTGGTCCATCAGGATACGAGCCTCGCGACCGTGCCCGAACGGTGGAATCCCGCCGCTGGAGAAGCCCGTAAGCTCGCGCGCCTCGCGGGCGGTGGCCTGGCGAATGGCGACCTCACCCGTGACCGCGGCCAGCAGTGGGAGGTCGACCTGGTTCCGGCCGGAGACGAGGCAGATGATCGGAACGAGCCGGCCATCGGGGCGCGGGGCGACGAACACGAGCGATGTCACGATTTGCCCGACCTCCGCGTCGACGGTCGCTGCCGCCCCCTCCGCGGTGTGCGTCGAACTTTCGAATACACGGATATCGAGCGCCACCCCCTTGCGGGCGGCGACCTCGATGACCCGCTGAATTGCCGGATGCGAGAGATCGGTCACGTCTCGAAATCTACCATTCGTTCTACTAGGCTTGCTCAAGGTGTCGGCTCACTGAGGCGCCGCAACAGTGGTAGTACGTTGTCCCTCAAGTTGATGACCACAATTCGGCCCTCGTCACCTTCTCAATACTTCTATACGACGAATAGCCCCGATTGGATGCATCGTGGCCTGAAATTCTCTCGGCGCATAGCACGTCCCGTGGTGCGCACCATCCTGTGCTGTTGGACGGGGCCAGCGTGGATACGATCGGGGTCCCTATTCGAGACCGAGGCGGCCGGAGCGGCAGAATCGGCGGGCTCGGTGGCCGACTGGGCGGATCGATTCCTGGACGCTACCGGTCCGATGCTCCGGAGTCGGCCAAGACGGTGTAGAGTCCGAGGACAACAGAAGACGGACAGGGGAGCGCCGGGGCGGCGCTGAGAGTGCGGAGCGTATCCGCAGACCCTTGGAACCTGATCCGGGCTATGCCGGCGCAGGGAGTCCAGATCGGTGCACCTCTGTCGCTTTCGATAGAGGTGTTTTTGTGAGCGAGTCCGGCGCTGCCTTGCGGGCCCTGATCGTTGCGGACGGCGACGTACCGAGCCGGTCCGTGCTCGACACCACATGGCCGGGTTGGAATATCAACGTCGGACTGGTCGTGGCCGCGGATGGTGGCTGGGACAAGGCCACCTCGCTCGGGCTTCGGCCGGACCTGCTGGTTGGCGATGCCGACTCTCTCCCCGAGGAGCGGTTCGCTAGGCTGGCCGCCGACGGTGTCGCGATCGAGCGGTCACCGGCGGCCAAAGATGAGTCGGACACGGAGCTGGCTCTTCTGGCCGCCATCCGGCGGGGGGCGACCCATGTGACCGTGATTGGCGCTCTGGGCGGAAAGCGCTTCGACCACGCTCTGGCGAACGTGGGCCTGCTCGGACTGCCCAACCCACTGGGTGGAGTGGTGGAGCTGCTCGACGGGACGACGCGCGTCCGTCTTCTGCGGGCGCCCGGCCCCGACGGCGGCCCCGTGCGCTTCCGCCTGGACGGCTCGGTCGGCGATCTGGTGTCGCTACTTCCAATCGGAGCATCGGCGCTCGGCGTAAGAACCGAAGGCCTCCTCTACCCGTTGCGCGACGAGCCACTCACACCGGGGCCGGCACGCGGCCTATCCAACGTCCGAACCTTGGCCAGTGCGAGCGTCACGCTGCGCCACGGCTCTCTGCTGATCATCGAAACCAGGACTCAAGTCACAGCCCGAGGAGATGGAACATGAGTGCCCTTACGCCAACCACGTCAGCGGTCGGCTCGTCGAATGAATTTGCCCGCTGGCGGACCATCGACATCATCGTGGTGGCAATCCTTGCCGTCGCCTTCGGCGTCGTCTTCTGGGCCTGGAACGCCTACGTCTGGGTCTGGCTCAAGCCGTTCGGCGAGCCGTGGGAGTACATAATCACCGGCGTCTGGGTCATGCCGGCCGTCGTCGCGCCGCTGATCGTCCGAAAGCCCGGAGCTGCCCTCTTCGCGGAGATGGTAGCCGCCATCGTCTCAGTCCTGCTCGGTAGCCAATGGGGCCTGGATACGCTCCTTTCCGGGTTCGTCCAGGGCGCCGGCGCGGAACTCGTCTTCGGCTTCGTCATGTACCGAAGCTTCGGCCCAATCGTGGCCTTCATAGCCGGAGCCGGCGCCGGCATCGGCGAAGCTCTACACGACATTCCGGTCTACTTTCCGACCTACGGCGCCAATCTACAGTTTGGGATAGCAGCCCTCGAGATCGCCTCGGGTGCGGTGATCGCCGGAATCGGCGGCTGGTTGCTGGTGCGGTCGCTGCGCCGGACGGGCGCCCTTCAGGCGTTCCCGTCGGGAAGGTGAGCACGGACGATCTCAACGGGTCGGCCGATCGAGCGGTTGGCGGCGCAAAGGCATCCGGCCCGCCGTCGATCGAAGCGATTGGACTCGGCTGGACCTACGCCGGTCGATCGCGGCCCGCACTCCGAGACTTGACGTTCCGCCTCGAACCCGGCCGAGTGCTGCTCGTCCTGGGTCCGTCCGGCTCGGGCAAGAGCACGCTTGCCCGAGCCCTGGCGGGCCTTGTGCCGCACGTACTGGCCGGCGACTGGCAGGGCTCGCTCCGGGTCGGCGAGATGAAGGTGGCCCAAACGCCGGCGCGGCTGTTGGGTGAACGTGTTGGACTCGTCTTCCAAGACCCCGACAGCCAGCTCGTCATGGCTCGCGTCGATGACGAAGTGGCGTTTGGACTGGAGAACCGCGGCTGGTCCAGGCCGTCGATGCAGGCCCAGGTGCCGGAAGCGCTTCGGCAGGTGGGTTTGAGCGGGTTCGAGCTTCGCGTTACGAACACGCTGTCCGGCGGCGAGAAACAACGCCTTGCCATCGCCGACGTCCTGGCGGCTCAGCCGTCACTGCTCGTGTTCGACGAACCGACGGCGAATCTGGATCCGCCCGGGATGTACGCCACGATGGAACAGCTGGCTGGCCTGGCCCGACAACGCAAGCACACGATCGTTCTCATTGAGCACCGACTCGAGGCTGCTCTGCCGCTTGCGGACGATGTCCTGCTGATCAACGAGGAAGGCCGGCAACTGGCCTTTGCACCGGCGGGGTCCGTCGGTCGCGAGGCCGTGGCTATGCTCGAGCGAAGCGGTGCCTGGGTGCCCCGGGCCTGGAACGGCGCCAGCCCGACAAGCGCCGGGGCCGGGGCCGGGGCCGGGGCCGGGGCCGGGAAGACTGGACCAGACAGTGGTCACCGCCCGTCCGCGACCGGTGCACCCCTGCTCTCAGCCGAAGACCTGTACTTCCACTATCCGACCGACGAGAGCGGAGCCCACGCCGCGCTGGACGGCGTCTCTCTCCAGGCAAGGGCCGGCGAGCGGATAGCTCTCGTGGGACCGAACGGTGCCGGCAAGTCAACCCTGCTCTTCATTCTGTGCGGGCTGCGGCGGCCCGACCGCGGGTCCGTGGGCCTGGCGGCACTCACTCGAGAAGAAGAGCCGGCGGAAGCCCTGCGCGACCCATCACAGCTAAAGGCCAGAGAGATCGCCTCCCGCATAGGACTGGTCTTTCAGGACCCGGAATTGGGCTTCGTCGGCCGAACCGCCCGCGACGAAGTGGCTGCCACGGACCTCGCCGCCCGAGAGTCAGGTAGTGGCCGAGAGAGTCGGCCGCCGGACCCTGACGGTGTGCTGGCCCGCTTCGGCCTGGGACATCTCACCGACCAGGACCCGTTCCGACTGAGCCAGGGCGAGCAGCGCCGCCTCAGCCTGGCCGCGCTCGTCCTCCGTCCGCCGGCGGTGCTGCTCCTCGACGAGCCGACGTTCGGGCTGGATCGACGTGGCACCGAGGCCGTGATGAAGCTGCTGGACGAGTTCAGAACCACGGGCCAAGCCCAGCTCCTGGCCACACATGACCCGCGCCTCCTGCCCCATTGCGACCGAGTCGTGGCCATGGATCGGGGTCGCGTCGTCTTTGACGGACGACCCGCGGAGTTCCTCGCCAACCCGCCCTACTCCCCGGGGGGACCATGGCGCGACGGCGTGGCTTCGAACCTGGCTTCGGGCCTGGCTTCGACCGAGGCCGTTCGATGAGCCTCCTGCCCGCTCCGATCGCAGCCGTCCGACCGGACTTCTTGACCCGGGTCACCCCCGTGGCTCGGCTTGTGGCAGGCATCGCCTGGCTCGTCGCGGCCATCGCGACCCTCGATCCGATCGTCCCGATCCGGCTGACGATCGCGGCGATCGTGGCGCTTGTCCTTTGGTCCGGATTGCCACTGCGCCGCATTCCCCGCCGCCTGGCTCCCCTCGGCTTCGCAATTCTGAGTCTGACCGCCTTCTCTATCCTTCTGTCCGGCACGAATGCCGATCGGTCGCTCATCGCCATCGCGGAGTTCGGGCCGATCCGCCTGACCGCGCCGGCGGTTTCGGCCGGGCTCGCGGTGGGGCTGCGTGTCGTCGTCATCGGTCTGACCACGCTCCTCGTCTTTGGCCCGTCCGACCCGACCCGCATGGCCGACTCTCTCGTGCAGCAGTGGCGTCTGCCGGATCGATTTGCCTACGGAACGCTGGCCGCGTTACGCGTGGCTCCGTTCATGGCCGACGACTGGATCGCGATTGCCGCCGCTCGGCGCCTGCGCGGCCTCCAAGCCAAAAGCCCGGCCGCGCGCATCCGCGACACCCGGGATCGACTGCTCGTGATGCTCGTGGCATCTATCCGGCGGGCCGAGAGGCTGGCCCTGGCCATGGACGCGCGCGGTTTCGACAGCGGCATCCGGCGAACTCATTTCCGAGCGCTGAGGATGACCTGGCGCGATTGGCTGACGATCGCGGTGGGACTGGCGGTCGCGGTCGCGTCGTTGGTCCTGCCGCACTGACTCGACGGACCAGCAGACCGCCATTCCGCGTTGTGGGCGGGCAAGCCCGTCGCCGTACGGCAGGCTCCGCGGCTGCTAGGCTGATCGAATGAGCAGCATGCCCAATGTGGGAGAGTTCGCCCCCGATTTCGAGCTCCGCGACGACTCAGGGGAGGTTCATCGCCTCTCCGATCGTCGAGGTCACTTCACCGTCGTCTATTTCTACCCAGCCGACGACACGCCCGGCTGCACCAAGGAAGCCTGCGCGTTCCGCGACAACGATGCCGCCTTCAAGAAGGCCGATGCCGCCGTCTGGGGCCTGAGTCCTCAGGGCCCCGCTAGTAAGGCAGCGTTTCGGGCCAAGTACGGCCTGCCGTTCACACTCCTCGCCGATGAGGACCATACCGTCGCCGACGCGTACGGGGCCTGGGGCGAGAAGACCAACTACGGCAAGACCTACTGGGGGATCCTGAGGTCCAGCTTTCTGGTCGGGCCCGACGGTCGAGTCGTCCAGTCCTGGCCGAAGGTGAAGCCCGAGGGTCACGCTGCCGAGGTATTGGGCGCGCTGAATGGGCCCCGAGCCACGCCGGCCTGACGTCGCCGTGGTGGAGACTTTGTGCCCGTCGACCCCTCGCCGCCAGCCCCTCAGCTGTCTGCCAGGGCAATGCCACGTAAAGTCCGGGGCAAGCAGAGAGGCTTCGCCCGTGGGGGGAGACGAGCGAAGCCTCGGGCGGCATGATAACTCCACTCAGCAAGATGCGAAGTATTAATTCCACGGCTCGCCACGAGGGCACGTTCGCCAACGGTGCCACTCGACAACGTGTTTTGACGGAGGAAGCCGGTTAGGGAGATGACTGACAAGATAGTGACGGCTCACACCTGGCAGCCGAACCGATTCATGGTCATCGTCGGCCACCCGGACGATGCCGACTTTGGGCCCGCCGGAGCGGCCGCGGCCTGGATCGACGCCGGCGCCGAAGGCTGGCTGGTTTGCTGCACGTCTGGCGACGCAGGCGGCGAAGACCCCGCTCTCGACCCGCTCGTGCTGGCCCGCTCACGCGAGGAAGAGCAGCGCCAGGCGGCCAAGATCGTTGGCTATGCCGGCGTTACCTTCCTGCACCAGCCGGACGGCAGTCTCGTCAACGACCTGCCTCTCCGCGAGATGCTCGTCCGCGAAATCCGAACGTTCAAGCCCGATGCGGTCTTGTGCGGCGATCCCGAGGTGGTGATCCATGGCGGGGGCGGGATCAACCACACCGACCACCGAGCTGCGGCAATGGCGGCAGTCGATGCCGTCTACCCGGCGGCTCGCAACCCGATGGCCTTCCCGTGGCTGGCCAATGCCGGCCTGCCCGCACACAAAGTTCGGCGTTTGTACCTGATGTGGTCCAACCAGGCCGACACCTGGATCGACGTGACGGCCACCGCAGACCGCAAGATCGAGGCGCTGCGCTGCCACTCTAGTCAGCTCCACGACCCGGAGGCGGTCTTTGCCAGGATTCGCGGCCGACTCGCCGAACAGGGAGCACTAAGCGGTGTGACCGCGGCCGAGGCGTATCGCCTTGTGGTGCTGGACCAGGATCCTGCGGAGAACGCCGACGTCGAGGAAGGTCTCACCGCCGAGGCCTCCGGGACCCACTCCTAGCCACGCCCGCCTGGCGTGCGAAACTGGTTGCGTCGGCCACGAGATTCCCCGGCCAGGTCCCTGCTGATCAGGACAAACGAGCCGCGCTCGTCAGCTACTCGGTCGAGAAGAGGTGCGGCCGAACACGCTGCCAGTCGTTCCAGAGATCGGCCAGCAGTTCAGACCGACGGCCGAGGAGATTCACGAGCTCGCCCAGCGTCAAAGTGGGAGCCCGAACCGCGATGAAGGAGTCCGTGGCAACTCGGACGGTCTCGTACAGTTCGGCGGCCTCCTCCGGTCTGGGCCAGTTGCGGACCCGAGCTGGCAGCAAGTCTGTCGAACCCACTGCCAAAGCCAGGTCCCGCTGGCTCGGGATGCGGCCGTCCGCAAAGGCGCCGAAGCCGTCGTAGCGAAACCCGAGGGCGGCAAGGCCTCGGGCCACCTCTCGAGCCTGCTCCGAGGTGAATTGGTCCCAGAATGGGTTGCCCGGCGGAAACTCGAACCAGGCGTCATCGATGGCAGCCGCGACGACCGAGTCCACGAAGTTCGACAGGAGCAGCCGCCAAGGGCTCTGCGCCGACGGCTCAGTGCTGGCCAGGTGTTCCACGAGTGAGTTCATCGTCCGGTCGTCCCTGCGCAACAGGCGGACGATGGCCTGGGGGTGAGGCGCGCGCAGGTCGATCATGAGCCAGTCCGCGGGCGACCTTTCGTCCGGCTCCTCGGGCGCGGGGGCATCGGCCAGGGTGCGCCGGGCACGGGCGATCGCCGGAGACGACGCCGCTGGCGCGGAAGTCGCTCCTGCCACTATCGACGCCGCGGCTGACGTGCCAACGGAGCCGGCAAGGGCGGACTCCGTGACGGGCGCTACGGTCACCTCGGCAGCGGGCTGGGTGGTCCCGCCGCCAAACTGATCGACCACCGGCCCGGGAAGCACGGGCTCACCTATTCGGGCCAGAGTCTGGCGCGCAATGCGACACGCCTCGGCCGCGACATCGGCCATCGCCCTGGCAGACTCGGCCGTATGTTCGAGCTTGTCGGCCTGAGATCGAAGCGCATCGACCGTCTCGCGGTCGCGCTTGACTCGGGCCTGAGCCGCCCGATGCTGGCTGTTGATCTCGTTTATCTCCTGCAGCCAGACATTGGCAGCCGTCTCCACCTGGGCGCGGCTCCGCGCGGCTCCCACGGTCGACCGGAATGCACCATGCGCCCTCTCCTTGGACGCCTTTGTGGCGGCGGGATCGACAGCTGCAAGGAGGGGAGCCAGCCCGTCTGCCTGTTCGTCTGAGACCTGGCGGGCCTCCCGGGCACGCGCCTCCGCTGCCTCGGCTTCCTTGCGGGCCATCTCGGCGAAGCCGCACCGGATCTCGACCAGACGCCTGCGGTTGCCGGCCGGCTCAACGATCGACTCGCTCCCCGAAACCGGCGATTCGCTGTCACGGCCGGAGTCGGCCAGCTCGTCGCTCATCGAGGACGCCTCCCGATCGACCTGCAGCCAGCATGCGCCGGTCGATCCCGTTTTACTAACCTGGCAGTCGCAGACCGCGACTCCGCCACGCTATCCCTTGGGCGCCCTCGCGGCGTCCGTCGCAGCGGCGGCCTTGCGACCACGATTCGTCCGCCGCTCAGGTGTGAGCAGGCCAACGAGAAAACCGCCGCCGTGCTTTCGAACGGCGATCTCAACGTTTGCGTCAGAGGCGACTCGGAGCAATCGCTGACGGATGGTGATTGGCTTCTCATTGGGATCGAGACGAACTTCGAAGACCTGCTCGGGTCCTTTGAGCAGGGCGATCAGGCGCTTGAACTGGCGCCCTTGCTGTTCGCGCTCACGGGCAGCAGGGCTCAACTCGCGAGGCCCTCGGCTTCCTTTGTGCATAAGCCCAGGATCGACCTTCCGGACAGTGACCATCTCTTCATCTCTCCAGCTTAGGAACAATTGCAGACACGGGGCATTCCCGCCATCAGTCTCGACTATACGCCTCTAGCATTGTATGACTAGATGGTGAATTGGAATGCATTCGGCTCGACAGCCGGCTATGTATGCCTGGTTCGGTCGGGACCTGGGGAAGGCCTGGATTCACATTGATCCGAGGTGTGCCATCGGCGCGACTTTAGGCTCGCGACGGTGGCGTCGCCTGGTTGTACACGCGCGGGCCGCGCGATACCAGCCGGGCGAGGAGCGAAGACCGGGCCTACAGCCTCGCCAGGACCATGGCTCCAGGACAGGCGGTTCTTGGGCCCCGCGCGCGAGTGGCAGTTGCACACTGCGGACCGCCAACCCATCTGGGTGGGTCCGCCAGGCTCATGGAGCCCCGAATCGCGACAGGCTCGGCCGAGCCCGGCTAGACTTCGAGGGCGTTCCCGACGCTCTACGTCACCCAGACGGGCAGCGTCATAGATGATCGCCGGATGTCGAATCGAGCGCCCTGGCGTTCGTGGCGGGACGCCTGGCCGCACAACGAAGGCCCGGCGCCCTGGGCTGGACGCACTCGCCCTCAGGGACCGATTCATGACGCGTACAGCAGGTGATATCGATATGAAAGTTGGCGTCGCCAAGGAGATCGCACCGGGAGAACGGCGCGTGGCGCTGGTTCCCGAGGCCATCGACAAGCTCCGAGCAGCTGGCATCAGCGTGTTCGTTGAGCGAGGCGCGGGAGCCGAAGCCGCCTTCCCAGATGACGCCTACGTCGCAGCGGGCGCGCAAGTTGTGGCCACCCCGACGCTCTACTCCAACTGCGACATCATCCTACGCATCAATCCACCCAGCCCTGACGAGATGGCACACACCCACACGGGTCAGGTCATCATCGGTATGCTGGCTCCGCTGCTCGATCCGGCCGCGATGGCAGAGTTTGCCAGGCAGAACCTGACGGCCGTCAGCCTCGACGCGATACCGCGGACTCTGAGCCGCGCCCAGGGCATGGATGCCCTCTCTTCGCAGGCAAACGTGGCCGGTTACAAAGCGGTGATCCTGGCTGCCGACGCGTTTGGCCGCTACTTCCCGCTGCTGACAACCCCAGCCGGCACGGCCAAGCCCGCCAACGTTCTCGTTCTCGGCGTCGGCGTCGCCGGTCTGCAGGCGATCGCCACCGCTCGACGACTGGGCGCCCAGGTGAAGGCCTACGACGTTCGCCGAGAGACGAAGGAACAGGCCGAGTCGCTCGGCGCGCAGTTCGTGACCCTCAAGGCCGCCATCGACGGCACGGGCACGGGTGGCTACGCTCGCACCCTGACAGCCGAGGAGCAGGCCGCCCAGCAAGCCGAACTCAACGACATCATCGGCAATCAGGACGTGGTCATCACCACGGCCCAGGTCCCCGGCCGGCGACCGCCGGTACTGGTCACGGCAGAGGCCGTGGAACGGATGCGGGCCGGTTCGGTCATCGTCGACATGGCAGCCAGCGAACTCGGCGGCAACTGCGAACTGTCGCGACCCGGCAAGGTGGTCGCCACCTCGAACGGGATCCAGATCCACGCCCCGCTTAACCTGCCGGCATCAATGCCTACCGGGTCCAGCATGTTCTACTCCCGAAACATATCCAACCTGCTGCTCAACTTTGTAAAGGATGGCGAACTGCAATTCGACTTCGATGAAGAGGTCACCGCTGCGACGGTCATCACATACGGCGGCCAGGTGGTCCAGGAGGCCACCAAGAAGCTCCTGCAGCCAGTGACGCGAGGAGGCGCCCAGGCATGACTATCGACGTCCTGATTGAGAACCTGACCGTCTTCGTGCTGGCGATTCTGCTCGGCTTCGAAGTCATCAGCAGAGTCCCCGCCACTCTGCATACGCCACTGATGTCCGGCACCAACTCGATCCACGGAATCGTGCTGGTCGGTGCGATCGGGCTGGCGGCCACTGCGGACAATCCTTTGGCCGCCCTGATCGCCTTTGTGACTATGGCCTTCGCTGGCGCGAACGTGGTTGGTGGCTACTGGGTCACGGACCGAATGCTCCAGATGTTCAAACGGCGTCCGGTCCCTTCGACCGACAAGCCCGCCCGGTGACGAGGGAGACGCTATGAACGCCAGCAACATCGGCCATCTCGTCCAACTCGCCTTCATCGCCGGAGCGGCCCTCTTCGTCATCGGCCTGCACCTGATGAACTCGCCGGCCACGGCCCGAACGGGCAACCGCGTCTCGGCCAGCGGAATGGTCATCGCCATCTCAGCCGAGATCGTTTTCGTGACGCAGGGCGGCGTCGGGCTCGGCAACTGGGTCGTCCTGATCGGGGGCTTGGCCCTGGGTGGAGGCCTGGGCCTCCGAATGGCCCGGACCGTGGCCATGACCTCAATGCCTCAGCTCGTCTCCCTCTTCAACGCCGTGGGCGGTGGAGCCGCGGCTCTGCTGGCCCTCGCCGACTTCATCGCCCGGGACGGCCACCGCGTCCTGGCCGGCGGCGTGCCGGGCCTCGACGGCTGGCGGACCCTCTTCATCATCGCCGACGTCATCATCGGCTCGGTGACTTTCACGGGTTCACTTGTCGCCTCGGCCAAGCTGATGGGCCGCATCAAGGGCCAGCCGATCCTGATCCCGGGTGGTCGGATCCTCACCTGGTTACTCCTCGTGGCCGGCCTGAGCGTCTCGATCGTGATGATCCTTGCGGGCGCCGGCGCAGTTACATATGAGCCCAGCATTCTGACCCTCCTGCTGCTGGCGGCCCTGGCCTGTGCCCTAATCTTTGGCGTGACGATGGTTCTGCCGATTGGCGGGGCCGACATGCCGGTCGTCATCTCGCTACTCAACGCGTTCACCGGCACGGCCGTGGCGATGGCCGGGTTCGTCGTAGGCAACGTCATGCTCATCGTGGCCGGCGCTCTGGTGGGGGCTTCAGGCGCGATCCTGACCCGGCTCATGGCCAGCGCCATGAACCGCTCGATAGCCAACATCCTCGTCGGCGGTTTCGGCGCCGGGGAGGGCACGCAATCCGCCTTGACGAGCGCGGGCGGTACCGTCCGCGAGGTCTCCGTCGACGATGCGGCGATCCAGCTTGCCTATGCCAACAAGGTCATTATCGTGCCCGGCTACGGCCTGGCCGTGGCCCAAGCCCAGCACGGCGTTCGCGAGCTGGCGGACCTGCTCGAGGCTCGGGGCATCGACGTTTCGTACGCGATCCATCCGGTGGCCGGCCGCATGCCGGGCCACATGAACGTGCTGCTGGCCGAGGCCAACGTGCCCTACCCGCAGCTTAGGGAGATGGACGAGATCAACCCCGAGTTCGAGCGTACGGACGTGGCTCTGGTGGTCGGCGCCAACGACGTCACGAACCCGGCCGCCCGAACCGACCGCTCGAGCCCCATCTTCGGCATGCCGATCCTCGATGTCGACCGAGCCAGGTCGATCATCGTCGTCAAGCGATCGATGGGTCGCGGCTACGCCGGCATCGACAACCCGCTCTACGTAAACCCCAAGACGGGCATGTTCTTCGCCGACGCGAAGCGCGGCCTCCAGGAGCTTGTAGCGGCCGTCAAGGCTCTCTAGCCACACAGCCTCGCCCCTCGACGACGGCGGCCTTCGGGCCGCCGTCCGCAACTGCCCAACGAGGAGTCGGTACTGACCCTTACAGACTGCCGCTTGAGAATCCTAAGGGATTTGATCTATTGTTACTCAAGCTGCATTCATCCCGGTTGCAGCAGTCGGAGAAGCAGTCCAAGGAGTTTGCCGTGGGCAAGCGCTGGTAGACCAGCCAACCGCGAAGATTGCCCGGGCTCTCAGTTCCCGGGTTTCTTCTTGCCTGGCCAGCGATAAAGCTTCGCCGGCTCCGACCATGCTCTCTAGTCGCGGCCGGTTAGGCTCAGGCGTATGGCCGCAGCCGCCGCCTCGACTCGACCCGAAACACCCAGCTTCGTCAGGATGTTGCTGACGTGGACGGCCACCGTCTTGCGGGTGATGAAGAGCCGGCGGCCGATTTCGGGATTGCTACGGCCCTCCGCGATGAGCCCAAGAACCTCCAGCTCACGCTTGCTGAGGCCGAAATCGTGCTGCGCGGGCTGGCTTCCGGGAACTACGAAATCGGCCACGCGCCCGGCCTCGAATCTGGCGGGCGTCGAGGGCGCCCCGTATCCGGGCCGTCCCACCAGCCTGGGGGCAGCCGACCTGCCAGGGCCGCCGATCGGCTCAAGTCGGCCTTGCAGGGCGGCCTCTACTTCCTTGGGTAGCGGGATCATCGCCCGTCGAGCCAGCTCCGCCACGGCCCGCAAAAGCGGCCATGCTCCGAGTTTAAACGCCGCGTCGGCCGCGGCAACCAGGGGCTCGCGAGCCACTCCTCGAGTCGATCGGCCACGCGCCTGATCGAGCAGAGCCTCGGCTTCGCGCCAGCGAGCCCGCGCCGACTCATAGGGATTGCCAAGATCGGCCCAGTCGGCTGCGAGCTGCTGCCACGTTGCCGGATCGTCACGACCTTCGACGCGGGAGCGAAAGGCGCGAGCCGTCCGAATGGCCAAGTCGGCCTGCTGGCGCGAGCCGGTCTTGGGAGAGACGCCGCAGGCACGAACAACGGCTTCGGCCCGGAGCACCACCGGGAGGCTCCGTTCACGCGCTATAGCGAGGGCCGCGAAGTCGCGACGGCGTTGGCCGTCCTGGGCGATGGCGGAATCCACCTCCAGGTAGGTCGCGGCCATGCGGGCCATCAGAAGCCAGTCCTCTGTATCGCTCACACGCAGCCAGCCACGCTCGGCGGCCCTGTGGGCATCGACAAGGTCCTCCTGCCAGAGCGCGTATGAGGCCGCTGCCTGATGGGCGGGCACGCAGAACTGCGGGTCCTGGACCGTTTCGATAGCCAGCAGAACCTGGCCCAGGAGTCGCCCGGCCGACTCGCCGGCGTTCGCCGCCACCTCGAGAGTGGCCAGAGTCAGGAGCGGCGTGAGGTACCCGATGCCCACCGCATTCCAGTTCAGAGCGTCCAGGCAGAGACGATTGCACTCCGACCAGCGACCCAGGAAGAAGAGCGAGTCGGCCGCATTGGCGCGCAGGAAGTTACCGTAGACGGTGGCCTGGCCGGCCTGTTCCGCCCCGGCGATCCCCTCATAGGCGATGGCGATGGCCTCTTCTCGCCGGCCCAGGAGATCAAGGACGGTGGTCAGGTCCGCGTAGACGCGGAACAGGTCATCGAGGCTGCCGAGCTCTGCGGCCTCGTCACGGTTCTGGCGCAGCTTCCAGACGGCCGGCTCGGGGTCTTCGCCCCAGGCGTCGGCAACAGCCAGTGTGCAGGCCGCGTGCAGCAGCTCCTGACGGGCATCCTCGCCGACTTCAGTTGCGACTTCGACGGCCTCTTGAGCGTAGCGCCTGGCCTCGGAGAAGACGCCTCCCAGCATCCGAAACTGAGCCAGCGAGGCCAGGACGCGGGCGCGGGCTGGCGTGGCCTCCGGTGGAACCAGGTCGACTGCCCGGCGATAGGCCGCCAGCGAGCCCTCGTGATCGCCCGAAGCACGCAGGTAGCGGCCTAGTTGCTCCATGACGAGGCCGAGCGCCGGCCGTTCATGGGGGTCGTCGAGCGCCGCCGCGGCAGCCTGAGCGTAAGCTGCGGCTCTGGCCGGGTATCCGGCCGCGAAGGCCGCCTCCGCGGCGCGCACGTGGAGGTCGGAAAACCTGGCCACGCCCTCGTCCGGCCTTACGGTTTCGTACAGGCTCAGGGCCTGCTCGTAGTGAGCCAGCGCGTCCGCTCCGGCATCCATCGCCTCGGCTGCGGCTGCGGCCTCCAGAGCCGTCGCCCCAGCCTCGGCCAACTCGTGCGCGGCCAGGTGATGGGCCATGGCGGCGGCCGGATGGGGATCGGCCTCGTCGTCGTAGGCCGCCGCCAGCGCGGCGTGGTATCGACATCGAGTCGCGGGCAGAAGGTCGGCCGCAATGGCCTCGGCGATCAGTTCATGGCGGAAGCCGAAGCGACGGTCACCTTCGGCTTGCTGCGCCGCGTCTCGGCCGGGTTGATGACTGCCGCGACCAGGGTCGCCCCAGCTGCGGCCGCTGCGCCCTTCCCGGTCCCGGCGTTCGCGGTCCGGTCGTTCCCGGTCCCGGCGTTCGCGCCCTGCGAGAACAGCCCTCCGAGAACCATCAAGCCCGTCTCGGTCTTGCTGCTGCGCGCCGTGTGCTTCCCCCGCCCGTCCGCCCCCGGCGCCCGTCCTGCCGACAGAGACGCGGGAGCCTTCTATCGTGTCAATCAAAAAGCCATACTCCAGCGCCTCCGAAACACCGGCGGCAATGTCCGTTTCAAGGCCATCGCCTGGGTGCATCCCGGTGGCCGACCGCGGCGGCTTGGCGGGCGAGCGCGCCTCGAACTCCTCGGCCATCGCCAACAGCATGGGCATGTTTGCCGTCGAGCCGGCCAGCGAGAGAAGGCGCAACACTCGGCGACACTCCGGCGAACGCAGAGCAGCCCGAGCCGTAACCAGTCGCGCGAATGAGCCAGACAACGAGACGCCCAGCAATTCGCGCCGAGCGGCCAGCAGCTCCTCGGCAATGAGCGGATTGCCGCCAGATCGTTCAACCACCAGCAGCAGGGTCGTAGATGAAGGCCGCCCGCCCTCGATCGCCTCGATCAGCTGGGCAAGGTTGAAGCGCTCCAGCGGGGCAATCTCGGCTGTGACGACCGATGGCGAGGTCGCAAGGGCAGAGAGGGTCGCCAGGAGTGGATCGGAGCGGAGGAGGCGGTCTGGTTGGTGGGTTACGAGGAGCATAACCCGCTGGCCACGAGTGACGCGGGCAAGGAAGGTGACCAGGCCGCGAGTCGCAGCATCGGCGTGGTGCAAATCCTCGAGCAATAGCGCAACTGGTTGCCGCTCGCCGAGACGCTCCAGGAGCCCCAACACCGCCTCGAACATGCGCGCTTCGCGCCACTCGGTGGCGGCGATCCACGGCCGATCGGACAGTAGTTCCAGCTGGGCTAGGCGGGGCCGGATACTCGGCACCAGCCTGGCAAGGGCGTCGCCTGCGGGCCCAACCAGGGCCGCGAGCGTGTCATCGGACAAAGGATGGAGCAGGTTCTCCAGGGCGGCCGTGACCGGCGCATACGGCACGCCGGCTGTGGCTGGGAGAGCCACGCCGTGGACCGAAGCGAATGGCTCGGCCAGGGCACCGATTCGTCGCCGCGTCTCGCTCAGGAGGCGGCTCAGACCCAGGCCCGCCGTGCCCGACAGAACGAGCGCATTGGGCTTGCCGTCGACAGCGCCCTGAAGCCCTACGGCGATCCGCTCGAGCTGCCCCTCACGACCCACGAAACGTTCGCTCCACATCTGCCGGTGCGGGGAGCGTCCGTCGAAGCTGCGGCGCGCGCCGCTTGCGTCGTGGCTTGTCTTATTCACTATGTGACGTCCCAGAGAGCGGGCGCCGCGCAGCGCGACGCCTCTGTATCCCCCGACGGCACAAGGGTAACCGGATCCAGTACAACGGGCGGGCGGATTTTTCGTAGCAGGCCCAGCGCCGAACTCGGACCGGGCTGCCCAGTTGGCGCTTCGCGTTGGGCCCGCGCCACATTCCCGCTACCGCTAAGCTCGACTGGTGAGCCCCAGACATCCGAACAACAACCTCAATGAGCTCTCGGGCGAGGAGTGGCTCTACTTCACCAAGTCCGTCTGGGGGACGGCCTACCCCTCCGAACTGGGCCATGCCGCCCGCAAGCAGCACGGCGCCAATAAGCCTCCCCGCTTGATGGCGAAGCTGATCGAGTTCTTCACCTCGACCGGAGAATTGGTCCTCGACCCATTCGCCGGCGTCGGCGGGACACTCCTGGGGGCGGCCATCGCTCGCGGCCCGCGACGCGCTCTGGGGCTGGAGATCGAGCCGCGCTGGGTCGAGGTCTACAACTCATTGATCCGCGACCTGGCATCCGAACGCGACGGAAGGGGGCCCGTCCTGGCGGATATTGGGTCGGCCGACCCGGTCGGGGAACGCGGCTTCGACCCGTCCGGACTGGAGATGCGTCTCGGCGACTCGCTGCGCCTCTTGCCCGAGATGGAAGCCGACAGCATCGACTTCGTGGCCACCGACCCGCCCTACAACATCCAGCTGCCGATCACGATGTCCGGTGGAAAGCTCGCCGCGCAGCACTCGAACCGGCGGACCGACTACGCGATGGTCTCCGAGCACGATGGCGATCTGGCCAACAGCGCCGACTACGAGACATTCCTTGACCGAATGGAGCAGATTTTCGTCGAACTACTGCGCATCCTGCGGCTGGACCGGTACGCGGTGGTCATCGTCCGAGATGCCTATCAGGAGGGGCGATACATCTTCACGGGTTCCGATCTCGCAGATCGGGCAACCCGCGCCGGGTTCACCGTGAAGGGCGACGCGATTTGGTACCAGGCCGGGACGAGGTTGAGACCTTACGGGTACCCGAGGTCTTTCGTGCCGAATATTGCCCACCAGCACGTCCTGATCCTACGGCGGGAGTCGGCTCGGAAGAAGGCTCGGCCGAGGGCGAGGTAGCTGCTGCGAGTGAGGCCTCCGGCAGGCCGCGAGTCTTCATGTAGGCCTCGAGCAGGCCGTCGCATTCGGAGTCCTCGGCGACCATGTCGTGGACCTGCTCAGGCGCCTCAGACTCCGTGAAACCGTACTGGGGCATCGGCTCGGGCTCGGGTTGGGGCTCCGGTGCGTCCGGCTCGACCGGGACTGGACCGGCCAGGGTCATTCGATGGATCCAGCCCTGTCGGCCGTCCGGGCAAAGAACCAACCAGTACGCGCCGTGGCGTTCCAGCAGCTGGACCTCATCGCCCTGGTCGAGAACGCCGATCTCAGTCGAGCGTAGCTCGTCAGGCGAGTCGAGGAGGCGGACCAGTCGGTAGCCGATGCTGCGGCGCTCATAGTTCTCGAGCGGCCTTACCCCAGCAGCCTCGAACGACATGTGCGATGCCTCGACCCCGGCCCGGAGCGGGTCCGTCTTGCGCGCTTGCTGTAGCGACGGCCGGCGCCAGCGGGGCAGGAGAGACTCATCGACCACGCGCAGGCCTGCGGCGGCTTTCCCATCGCAGCCAGTAGCGGCGGCAGCGGCGACCATGGAGTCCGCCGGGGCGTCTTGGTCGCGACGGCGCTTGCCGAAGAACGCGAACGCCGCCCAGGCAGTGGTCCCGATCGCGAGCGTGGTGATCGTAGGAAGAAGCTGGGTCATGAGCTGGGATGCCGAGACGTGGCTGGCTGCCAGCACGGCCTCCAACCTGGCGCTGGCCTCAGC
>JANYJI010000214.1 GCA_025358525.1 Chloroflexota bacterium
CCAGATCAGAGGCCGGGCTGTTGCCAGCTGCTGGCGTGCACGCGTGACGGCGGTGAGGAGTTCCCATGCCACAGACAGATCGCGCGACATCGTCTCTCCTCGACCGAGCGGCCAATGAGATCGTCCCGTCGCGCCCGGGCAATACGAAGGCCTGGCAAGCGTACTCCGCGACGGCGCGGCCAGACAACACGATGTTTCGGCATGGGTTGAGGCTCAGGCCCACCCAGTTCGGGGCATGACGGACCCGCGCAGAACCTAATCGCCGGTGTAGTGCTTGAAGATGACCGCTGCGTTGTGGCCACCCAGGCCGATGTTGTTGGACAGGGCATAGCGCAGGGGCTTCTCAATCGTCTCCGTGGCGATGGAGATGTTGCATTCCGGATCGGGCTCGCGGTAGTTGAGAGTGCCGGGCACGGTCTGGTGGTAGATGGACAGGACGGTGGCCACGCCTTCGAAGGCGCCCGCGGCGCCCATCATGTGGCCGGTCATCGACTTTGTGGCCGAGATCAGAATGTTCGGCGTGTGGCTGCCGAAAGCAGTCCAGATGGCTTCGCTCTCGCGGCTGTCGCCCATGGGCGTGGAGGTACCGTGCGGGTTGATCATGTCGACCTCGTCGGCCGGAACATCGCGCCGCTCGAGGGCCATTTTCATGGCCCGGGCGGAACCCTCGCCGTGCGGGGCTGGGGCGATCATGTCGAAGCCGTCCGCGGCTGAGCCGTAGCCGACGATCTCGGCGTAGATTCGGGCACCCCGCGCCTTGGCCAGCTCCAGATCCTCGAGAATCAACGTGCCCGCTCCCTCGCCCAACACGAATCCGTCCCGGGTGCGGTCAAACGGGCGGGAGACCGTGCTGATCGGTTGGCCTGGCAGCGGGGTCCCCAGGCCGCGCATGTTAGTGAAGCCGACGTGGACGAGCTCGAGGATCGGCGACTCGGCAGAGCCTGCGATGACGGCCGTGCAGTCGCCGCGGCGGATCACTTCGGCCGCCTCGCCGATCGCGGTTGTGCCGGTCGAACAGGCCGCCACTGGACAGAAATTGTGACCCTTGGCCCCCGTCTCGATTGCGATCGTACCGGAGCTGGCGTCGACGAGGCCGTTGGCGATGAAGAAAGGGCTGACCGAGCGGGCGCCCTTTGTGCGCCAGATCGCCTGACTGTTGATGAACAGGCCCTGGCCGCCTCCGCCGGAGCCGTATACGACGCCGACGTCGTAGCGGTTCTCGTCGGTGATTTCGAGCCCGGAATCTGCGAGGGCCATTCGGGCAGAGGCCACGGCAAAGTGAACGGTGGTGTCCGTCCGGCGGGCATCCTTGAAATTCCAGTACTTGGTGACGTCGAAGTCGTGAACCTCGCCGCCGGCCTTGTGCTCGTAGGGAGTGGTGTCGAAGTGCGTGATCTCGCCGATGCCGGTTCTGCCGTTGACGAGGCTTTCCCAGACGGCGTCCGTGTCATTGCCGATGGGACTGACAACTCCCATTCCCGTCACGGCAATTCGTCTGGTGTAGTCAGGCTTGCGCACTTAGTGTGATCCTCCTGGGGCTTGACACCGCCGCAGCGCAGCCGCAGGCGGGCGGTTGACTAGGCGACGGACGAGTCATCGAGGAAGGGCACGGTGATGCCGCCGGGTGCCGTCGCCTCGTCGGTGGCTATGGAGTTGGCTTGGGGTGCGATTCGCTTGATCAACCCCGTCAGGACCTTGCCGGGACCGATCTCGACGAAGGTGGTGACCCCCTGCGCCGACATGCGCTGTACGGCCGAGACCCAATCGACACCGCGAGTAAGGTGTTCGATGAGCTCGCCGCGAGCGCCCTCCCCGGTGGTGATAGGAGTGGCGTCGGCGTTGGCCAGGAGTGGAGCGGAGGGATCGGCGAAGGCGATCGGCGCCAGGACTCGCTTCATCCCTTCGGCCGCCGCGGCCATCAACAAGGAATGGGCGGCGACCGAAACTGGCAGCACGATTGCTCGGCGCGCGCCTAGATCCTTAGCCCCGGCGATGGCGGCCTCCACGGCACCACGATCGCCGGAGATGACGATCTGGCCGGGGGAGTTGCGGTTCGCCACGGTCACGCTGCCGTGAGGCTCGCCGAGGGCCAGCAACTCTGGGATGCGGGAGCCATCCAGGCCGATGATCGCGGCCATCGCTCCCGACCGATCCTCACCGGCTGCCTGCATTTGCTTGCCGCGCTCTCGCACGAGTCGAACCGCGTCGCTCAATGAGATGACACCAGCGGCAACCATCGCGGAGTACTGGCCAAGCGAGTGGCCGGCGATGTAAGCGGGCTCAGGGGCAGCCACGTGGGCGGCAGCCCAGCGCTCGCGCAGAGCGGCCAGGAAGGCGACCGATACGGCCACGATCGCCGGCTGAGCGTTGACCGTCAGGTCCAGCTGCTCGGCCGGGCCATCGAAGGCAAGCCTGCTGATCGACTCACCCAGGGCGTCGTCGGCTTCCGCGAAGATGGCGGCAGCGGCAGGCGAGGCCTGGGCCAGGGTCCTTCCCATTCCCACCGACTGGGATCCCTGGCCGGGAAAAACGAATGCAATGCGGTCCATTTGCTGCTTGTTGTCTCCCTTGGCTCGTCTGTGTGTATGGAGACACTGGCAGAGCCGCAGCTGGCGAATGGGCAGGATCGGCCCGAAGGACGATCCATCAATCTGTTCGAAACTAGAGGGTAAACCAACTCCACCCTGCCACGGTCAATATAGGTGCAAGATTGCATGTATCTCACTTTGAGCGTAGTCTCGAGCGCATGCCGCAGTTCCGCCCGAAGCTACCGAGCACCCTCCAGCGTCCTCCCGAAGCCGGGTCGCCACAACCCACTCGATCCGGATCGGCAGGCCCAGACGCGCCGGAAAAGGCCTGGCGGGTCGATCCGGGGGAAATGGATCGCCCCGCCCCTGCCACTCCGGATGGCCCCCTCGCCCGCGCCAGACGGGCGGTCGAAGCGGTGGGGTCGAAGGCGGCCGAGGCCGTGGCGTCGAAGGCAGCCGCGGCACCAGTGCGGCGGAGCGACCCGGCGCCCCTGCGTCTCATCCGCGGGCCGCGGCGGCCATTCCTTCGTATGCCAACGCTGACCGTACCGAGCCGCGCGGCGGTCGAGATGGCGGCGAGGGAACTGCTCTCGGCACCTGTTGAGGCGGCCCGCAGCCGACTCCAGAATCCGCGCGAGCTATCGGATCGGATCGCAATGGGCCGCGCCATCTGGCGGGACCTGGTGATCGGCTTCGCGGCTCAGCTCGGCGAACTGAACCTGGGCTTTACGCAGCTGGCGGCGCTGTACGCCCTGGCCGACAGCGGAACGATGACGGTGGCTGACCTGGCGGACACGCTTGGTCGATCGCCCTCGGCGGTTAGCCGGCTCGTGGACGGGTTGGTGCACCGGCAGCTTCTCGAGCGCAGCCAGGACTCCGAGGATCGACGACAGCGCACCCTGAGGCTGACGGGGCGTGGCCAGGCGTTGCTCGGCCGGGTGGATCGTGCCCGCGCCCAGGAATTCCTGTCGATAGTGCGGCCGCTGCCCGCTGCGGAGCGAGCGGTCGTGGCGATGGGCGTGGCCGCGCTTTCCACTCACGCCATCTCGCGCCGGGGACGCCTGATCAAGCAGCGGCCTCGGTAGGGCTCCGCCCGCAGTTGGGCCGCGAGCCCGAAACTTGCCGGTGACGGGGTTAGCGCGCGGCGCCTGCCAGGTCATGCAGGGCGGGCAGGCCCAGGACTTCGCGGGCCAGGTCTTCTTTGTCGACCGAGAGGGCCCATGTTGCGAGGCCGTGGGCTCGATCGACGACGCAACAGCCATTGAGGTTGACGCCGGCTCCAGAGAGCAGGTCGCTTACCTCGCCGAAGGCACAGGGCGTGTCCTCGATCTCAATTGTTAGGCCCGACCCGGCCACGAAGGGGTAGCCCATGCTGCGCAGGACTTCCGTCGTGTCGTCGTCGCAGCAGTCGGTGTAGATATGGGCGCAGGTCAGATCGCCTGCGGTGCTCTGCTGGATCTGGACGATGTTTACGCCGCGAGCGCAGAGGGCCCTGGCCAGGCGGGCCAGTTCGCCTGGTCGATTGGGCAACTGAACGACGAACTGTTGACCCATTTCTCTCCCGACTTCTGGCCAGGCGGCGCGAAAAGACGCCTCGGGCGGGGATGTCCCACGATCGGTCGCCCGTTGCTCGATTTGCGCGGCGTAGGCAGTGACGGTGCCACGGCGTTGTCGCACCCGACGACGCCGGCGGCGAACCAATGGGCTCAATTCTGGACGGCAAGCCAGACGGCGAGTAGGGCCGCAAGGCCCGCCGCATTGGGGGCCAACCCGCCCGCGTTGGCCGGGCTGTTGGGCGAACGGCGATGCCAAAGCCCGAACCTGGGGGCTCGGGTCAGGCCGCAGCGGGACTGCCGCAGAAGCGAGTTACCGCGTCCCAGAGGGCCGGCAGGCCGAAGGCAAGCGCCTGAACGCTGACCCGCTCGTCCTCACCATGCATCAGCTCGAGCAGGCCGTCCCCGGGGCCGACTCGCAGTGGCGAGAAGCCGTAGGTCGGTACGCCAATGCGAGCGAGATGCTTGGCGTCAGTGGCGAACGGGGCCAGGAACGGGAGCGGGACCCCGTCCGGGTCGCGGCTCGCGATGACATCTTCTAGGAGCAGGTAGAGCGGACTGTCTAGCGGCGCCTGAACCGCTGGCCCCACTTGCTGCAACTCGATCTCCACACGCGACAGCAGGTCTGGGCCGATGCGGCGGCCCAGCTCCTTGCGCATGGACGGCTCGTCGGTGCCGGGCAGCGTTCGACAATCGATCACGATCTCGGCTGAGCCCGGAATGATGTTGTACTTCAGCCCGGCCTTGACGATGCCCACGGACACCGTGTCGCGTATCACGGCCGAGAGAGTGCGGGCCAGGACCGGGTCGCACAGGTCGCGGAGAGTGGCCTCGATGCGGGCCGGTGCCGCGGAGGCAAGACCATTCAGCGCGGCCTGGGCGGCTGCCGGGAGGTGGGGCAGGGCGCGACTGAAAGAGGCGGTTATGGCCTCGGTAAGGCGAGTGGGGCCGGGCTCGGCGAGGCGCATGACGACTTGGGCGGCGAGTACGGCGGCGTTGTCTTCTGTTGGCACGGAGCCGTGGCCCGAGCGTCCCTTGACGTGGATCGTGTAGACGGCAAAGCCTTTCTCGGCCACCTGGATCGGATAGAAGCGCGTTCCCGCGTACGTAATGGCGATGCCGCCGGCCTCGTTCAGTGCTCCGGCCGCGCGCAGCCACTCGGGGTGTTTGTCCACGAGCCAGCCCGCTCCATGCCAGCCACCAGCTTCTTCGTCGGCCGTGGAGCAGAAGACGACGTCGCGACGCAATCCGGGGATTGGGTCCGTGGCGGGGCTTCGACCGGCGTCGCGGGCGGCCCGGGCGAGGCGGCGCATCACCTGCACCTCCATCGCTACCATCGACTTCATGTCGACGGCGCCGCGCCCCCAGACGTAGCCGTCGGCGAGGTCGCCGCCGAACGGGTCGTGTCTCCAGCCCTTCGGTTCGGCCGGCACCACGTCCAGGTGCGAGAGGAGCAGCAGCGGGTCGCCGCCACTGCCGTCGCCGTGGACTCGCGCAACGATGGAGCCGCGGCCGGGGAACGGTTCCACGACCGTGGCCCGAATGCCCTCCTCGGAGAAAACCTGCTCCAGGTGTCGGGCGGCCAGTATTTCGTCGCCGGGCGGGTTGACGCTCTTGATGCGAATGAGCGATCGAAGCAACTCAACGAGCTCCGACAGCTCACGTTCCGGCCCGCCGTCGCCCATCTCGCCAGTCACGCCTACCTCCACAGGGAGTCCCCCGACCTAGCAATCGAACAGAGACACCTGCCAAAGATCATGACCGAGATACCCAGGACGTGCCATGGCCGCGCCATCGACGTGCCCAACCTGGCGGCGGTAAGGCCTCACTGCCAGTGAGAGGCTGCAAAATCGGCGCTATACCGAGCCGGCGACGACAGTCAGGCGGAGACCCGCCGGCCGACGTATATGCTGATGTGGATCCGTCCCCGAGATGCTGGGCCGGCGAACGGAGTAGCCCGATGGCCGATCCCTCGCGCACCCTTCCCGTGCTTCTCGCCGCCGACGACCCGTGGCTCGCGGCGACTACCTGGCCAGGTCGTTCTAGCGGCAAAGGCTTCCACCGATGAGTCGGGCCGACGGGTCCCGTGGCTGCCGCATTCGTCTGTTCGACGCCGACCGTTCCGACCATGAGCTGAGCTTCGACGCAGCCCTCGCCAGGAAGCCCACCGAACGTCAGCTGCTCTGGATCGACGCCACTGCGCCGATGGACCCGGACGCTGCGGCCGCTCTTGTCAAGCGATTCGATCTTGAGCCTCCCACCACGGCCTCGCTCAAGGAGGTTCTGGCCGAGGCGACGATCGCACTGCACGGGTCGTACTTCAGGCTCGCCGTGGCCACGATTGCCAGCCGGCATGGCCGCGAGGAGGCGCACTGGCTGACGATTATTGCCGGCAAGAACGTCGTTATCACGGTCCATGCCGAGCCGATCGCCTTCCTCGACGACATAAACAGTCGGATCGAGGCGGACACGCTCGTCGGTCTCATCGATTCCGCATCGTTCGTGGCCTCGATCCTCGACGCGGTCGTCACCGGCTACTTCGCGGCGGTCGATGCGATCGAGGACGCAATCGATCGTCTGGACGCCCGATCGCTGCGTCGGGACGTGCGGGACGATCTGTTGCTGGACCTCATCGCGCTGCGCCAGAGGATCGCGCGCCTCCGCCGCATGGTCTCGGCTCACCGCGAGCTGTTCGCCTCGCTAGGTCGGCCAGACTTCGCCGCGATCGCGGAAGGGGACGTCGCCGAGCCCTTCAGCGCGGTCGCGGAGCGCTTCGAGCGGGCTATCGACGCGGTCCAGAACGGCCGCGAGCTTTTGCTCGGCTCGTTCGACGTCTACATGACGGGGACGGCGCAGCGCACCAACGAGATCGTGAAGACCTTGACCATCGTCTCGATCTTGCTGCTCCCGAGTGGCGCCATCGCGGGCTTCATGAGCATGAACATCAAACCGCCCTATTCGGCCGACAATCCGGCGCTGTTCTGGGTGGTAACGCTCCTGATAGTCGGTCTCGCCCTGGCAACGCTGGTTATCCTCCGCCTCCGCCGCTGGCTGTGATTCGCGGACTCAACGGCAAGGTTGGGGACGCGGCTCCGGGCGAGCGGATGATCGCCAATCGCGCCAAGCTGTCAGTGCGGGCTCTGATGAGCGCCGCCATGTAGAGGAGCAGTTAATGACGCAGACCGAGTTCACCGCCGGACCGAATCAGTCGATCGTGGTCTATATGTCCGGCGACGTGGGAGCTGAGATCGACCCGGCCGCCATGTACCAGGCGATCGCCAAGGACGCTGAGCAGCGCGCCCTGGCCGGCTGGCGGATTGTCTCGACCGCCGCCGAGCCGGTGCGACACGCCGGGACCTTTCTTGGCCGCGACGGCAGCGGCTACGAGACGAAGTTCTCGGTCGCTGTCGTGTACGCCAACGCGTAGGAGCGAGCCATGACAGAATTCACAGCGCAGCGTATCCGGCAAGCTCTCGAGGCCGATTCGGCCGCCTGGGCTCGCAAGCACCTGGCAGAGGACGTGGTCGGCTGGCTCACAACCGTCGCCGCCGACGGCCGAGCCCAGAGCTCGCCCGTATCGTTCCTATGGGACGGCGAAACCGTGCTCGTATACAGCAAGCCCGATGCGCCCAAGATACGGAATATCGCCGCCAACCCGCAGGTCTCTTTCGGGCTGAACACGGACGAGTACGGCGACCACATCCTGGTCTTCGAAGGCACCGCCGAGGTGGACGCGGCCGCGCCGCCATGGAGCGCCAACCCGGCCATGGTCGCCAAGTTTCACGAGCCTCTGAAGCACTGGGAACTGGACGAGGCTGAGACGTCCCGCGACTTCTCAGCCTCCATCCGAATTCATCCCACCCGCGTCCGCGCCTTCTAGACCGCGGACCGGGCGCCCCATCCGCAATCCGCGCCGAACGGACCGCCGACCTACCTCGCAGTCGACGTCTTCAGGCGCTCCGTCATGCGCTCGCCCGTGGTTACTGCGCCGAGCGAGGCGGACGAAACCATGGCCGCGTATTTGGCCATGACGCCGCTCTTGTAGCGCGGGGCCGGCGGAGTCCAGCGGGCACGGCGCGCCGCCAGAACGTCGGCGGCCACGTTGAGATCCAGGGCGTGGCGATCGACGTCGATGACGATTTCGTCGCCCTCCTCGACCAGTGCGATCGGGCCGCCCAGCGCCGCTTCCGGGGCCACGTGGCCGATCATCAAGCCGTGGGTCCCGCCACTGAAGCGGCCGTCGGTGAGCAGTGCGACGTGCTCGCCCATCCCCTCGCCGACGAGCGCGGCCGTGACCGACAGCATCTCCTGCATACCGGGCCCGCCTACCGGACCCTCATACCGGATCACGATCACGTCGCCCTTCTCGATCTGCTGCTTGCGGACCGCGTCGTAGCAGGCGTTCTCGTTCTCGAAGACGCGGGCCGGGCCCTTGTGGAAGCGGCGTTCGTGGCCGGCCAGCTTGATGACGCAGCCGTCGGGCGCCAGACTGCCGTGGAGAATGGTCAGGCCGCCGGTGGCCTTGAGCGGAGTCTCGATCGGCACGACGACCTTCTGACCCTGCGTTTCGACCGTAGCCGCCGCCGCCGAGGCGACCGTCCCGCCATCGACATTCGGCGTGCCGCCGTCGATCAAGCCCTTCTTGAGTAGCTCGCGGGTTACCAGGGAGAGGCCGCCCGCTTCGAACAGGTCGGCCGCGGAATAGCGGCCGCCGGGAATCATGTCGCCGACGATCGGCGTCCGATCGGCGATTTCGCCGAACTCGTCGATCTCGAGCTTCAGGCCGTATTCATGCGCGATGGCGAGCAGATGCAGGACCGCGTTGGTCGAGCCGCCGGTCGCGGCCACGCAGGCGATTGCGTTCTCGATCGACGCCCGGGTAACGAACTCCTTGGGCCGGACATCGCGCCGGATGAGGTCCATGACGATCTCGCCGCAACGGTGCGCAGCAGCGTTCTTGTCGGGATGCTCGGCCGGGATGCCGTTGAGGCCAGCCGGCGAGAGGCCCAGGATCTCCATGACCATCGACATCGTGTTGGCCGTGTACTGTCCGCCGCACGCCCCCGCGCCCGGGCAGCTGACCGACTCGATTTCGTACAGCTCTTCGGCGGACATCTTGCCGGCCCGGTAGGCACCCACCGCCTCGAAGATGGTGACGATCGTGGCGTCGCGCTTGCCCTTGTACACGCCCGGATAGATCGTGCCGTTGTAGAGGATCAGGCCGGGGCGGTCGAGACGGCCCAGAGCGATCGCCGCGCCCGGAATCGTCTTGTCGCAGCCGACCAGGCAGACGACGCCATCGAGCATGTGGCCGCGGACGCAGAGCTCGATCGAATCAGCGATGACTTCACGGCTGATGAGCGAGGCCTTCATGCCCTCGGTGCCCATGGACGTCCCGTCCGAGACGGCGATGGTGCTGAACTCCATCGGCGTCCCGCCCGCGGCCCGGATGCCCGCCTTGACGTGCTCGGCCAGCCGGCGCTGGTTGTAGTTGCACGGCATCGTTTCGATCCAGGTCGTGGCCACGCCGATGAGCGGCCGGGCCAGGTCCTTGTCGTCGAAGCCGATGGCCTTGAGCATGCCGCGCGCGGCGGCCCGATCGGGACCGTCGGTCAGGGCGGCGCTGTGGCGCTTGGCCGGATCGCTGGGAACGTCGTAGGGCAGGGGGCTAGGGGCGTCGTAAGGCATAGTGGGCTCTCTCCGCGGGGGTAGGCGGGCGTTTTCGGTCGAACTCAAGTTTAGGCCCTTGCGCGGGCCCGGCGGGCGGACGCATACGAGTGGCCACCCGAGCCGACTCTAGAACAGGCCGGTGAGCCAGGCGATGATGGATGTGCGAGTCGTGTGCGGGTACCCGTAGCGGACTTCGTCGTCGACGACGTATGCGCGGCCGTCGGGCCCCACTGCTGTCACGGCCACCCACCAATCGGGCCGGCCACTCGGCAGCGTCGCGAAATCGACAAATCCGCCGGACGGCACCACGAGGATGGGCCCGCTGGCGGCGGAATCCGGGACGATGATCGGCCCGATCCGAGCGGCAGGCCATAGCTGGACCGCGGCGTCGTGCCAGCCCGCGGGCAGGTTCGCGACCGTGACCTGCAGGTGTGGAGAGCCGGGCTGACCGGCCCACACGAGGGTGGCGGTCGCGATTTTGGCAGGGGAGACGTCCACGGCGGACCGGGGCGTCGCGTCGTAGAACCAGATGCGACCACCTGGCAGGAACGTCAGGACCGTCACGACGGCTATGCACAGAGCCAGGCCTCCGGCCGTGATCGTCTCGCCGTAGAGTCGCGCGGGCCGCCGAGTCCCGAGTACCCAAGCCAGCGGCGGGCAAAGCATGAGGAGGCCGGCAAGTGGGTCCAGGGCGACGGGCCAGAGCATCGCTACGGCGATCAGAGGCAGTCCACCGGCGACTGCCCAGGTGCGCCACACGGCGCTGTTGGCCTGCCTGGAGCGATCGGCCAGGAACGGCATGCTTCGCCGAGCGCTCAGGAAGGCCCCGAGGCAGAGGGCGATCGCGAAGGTTTGTGTTTCCCATTCGGCGGTGGCAGGGGCGTGGATGTGGATCCCGACCCGGCTCGCGATGGGGGCGATCAGGCCGACGATCCACGGCACAGAGATGTCGATCACATCAAAGGCCACGGCGAAGCCGACCAAGCCCGTGAGCGTTGCCGCAGCGCTGCCCCAGGACAGGCCCCGGCGGAGCTGCCGCCGTGTGAGCTGAGCCTCATCGATTCGGTCGGCCAGTACCGCCGGCGGCCCCAGCGCTTCTAGGGCTTCGGCGACGGCCGAAGCCGGGCTGTTGCCGAGAGCCGTCAGCCTGGCCGAGGCGTCGGCAATGTGATCGGCGATTTCGTGGCGAACGTCGCTGCCGTAGGTAGGCGAGAGTCGGAGCGCGATCTGGAGCGAGTCCAGGTATGTGTCGACAGCAACCGCATCGGCCGACACCGCAGGTTGAGCCGCGGACCCGATCGGGGGAGGCGTTCCGGTCGGCCAGGCCCACCCTCCGCCGTTCTGGTCAGACCCGTGACCGCTCGATCCTTGGGCATTCCCGGTGCTGTTGCGAGAGCCATATCGAGTTCGGCCGAACGGCTCGAAGGCGATCGGACCCCAGCCCTCGCGGTTGGCCAGCCGCATTCCCGTGGCGGTGATCCGATACTTCCGCCTCGTCCCCTCCTGCTCCTCCTGCCACGAGCCCTCGATGAGGCGCCGCTCCTCGAGACGGTGGAGCGTTGGGTAGATCGTGTCTTCGCTCAGCTCACCGTTGGGGCCGGGAACAGGTCCGAGCCACTGCCAGATCTCGAACCCGGACAGGTTGCGCTCGCGTAACGCGCCCATGACGGCGCGCGTGATACGAACCTCGCCACCTGCCGGGTTGTCGTTCATTGACGTAGCCGCTCCCCGAGACGAACCGCCTCAGGCTACGCCCTATCGCGCGGTCGCTCACGTCCATCCAGACGAA
>JANYJI010000017.1 GCA_025358525.1 Chloroflexota bacterium
GGAGCGGTCCAGGGCACGACGGCGCAGTATCGCGCCTACGGCGACGAAGCGGCTGCCACCTTCGCCAAGTACACGAGCAACATCGTCAAGGTGTACTCGCCCAACGCGACGTGGGCGGCCGTTCAGGCGGCGGCTGCAGGCGCGAGCGTCCTGGTTTACCTGGGACATGGCAGCGGCTACCCGAACCCGTATGTGAGCTATCTGCAACCCAACGGCGACAACGGCATGGGCCTGAACGCCCCAACGGGAGGCTCGGACAACGTCACCAAGTACTACGGCGAGAACTACATGGCCCAGCTAAACCTGGCCCCCAATGCCGTGGTGCTCCTCAACCACCTCTGTTACGCCTCGGGCGATAGCGAGTGGGGTCGCGGCACTCCGACTCTCGCGGTTGCTCAGACGCGCGTCGACGGCTATGCCTCGGGCTTCCTCCGCGGCAACGCGCGAACCGTGATTGCTGAAGGCCTGGGCAGCCTCTCCCCGTACATCGACGCTCTCTTCTCCCAGCACGAGACCATTGACCAGCTGTGGAGGGGGGCGCCCAACTTCCACAACCACGTGACGAGTTGGGGGAGCACGCGGAATTCCGGGTACACGTCCCAGATCGACCCGGACCTCGACCATCCCGCGAGTGACGGCGACCCGTACTACCGATCCATGGTCTCGATGCCGGGCTTGTCCACCGATGATGTCGGCCTGGTTGCGCCAATCGTCGTCATCTACCTCCCCACCACCTACCACCCGATGACACCGACGCGCCTCCTCGACACCCGCTTTGGCAATGGCCTATCCGGCAAGCTCGTCGCCAACACGCCCCGGACCTTCGGAGTGACGGGTCGTGGCGGGGTCCCGTCGAATGCCACGGCGGTCACGGGCAACGTCACCGTGGTCAACTCGACCTCCTCCTGGGCGGTCTACCTCGGGCCGGCCCCAAGGCTGTATCCGTCGACTTCCACGATCAACTTCAAGTCAGGTGAGATCACAGGTAACGGCCTGACTATCGCGCTCGGGTCAGATGGCACGCTGAGTGCGACCTACATGTCGAGCGCCGGAAACACGACCGATCTCGTCTTCGATGTGACCGGCTACTTGACACCCGATATGAGTGGCGCCACCTACCACCCGCTGACGCCTGCCCGTGTGCTCGACTCTCGTAACGGCAACGGCCTTTCGGATAAGCTCGTCGCCAACACGCCCGCCACGTTCCAAATCACAGGCCGGGGCGGCGTGCCCGCTGGCGCCACGGCAGTCACGGGCAACCTCACGGTCGTCAACTCGACCTACTCCTGGGCGGTGTATCTGGGGCCAGATTCCACCTCGAGCCCAACCACCTCCACGCTCAGTTTCAACACGGGCGAGACCAAGGCCAACAACCTGACGGTCCTCCTGGGCACCGGCGGCACCCTGAGCGCTACCTTCATGTCCAAGCCTGGCAACACGACCGATCTCGTCTTCGATGTGACCGGCTATTACACCGCCGGTAGTGCCGGTGCCAGGTACGTGCCCCTGACTCCGACGCGCCTGCTTGACAGCCGCTACGCCAACGGCCTGACCGGCGCCTTCGGTGCAAATGCCCCCCGGACGTTCCTGGTCACAGGCCGTGGCGGCATTCCTACGACTGCCACCGGCATCACGGGCAACGTCACGGTCGTCAACCCGACTTACGCCTGGGCGGTCTTCGTGGGACCGAACCCCACGCCGAGTCCCACAACCTCCACGCTCAACTTCAACACGGGCGAGACCAAGGCGAACGGCCTGGCCGTTGCTCTTGGTTCCGGTGGCACCGTAAGTGCGACCTACATCTCTTTGGCCGGTAACACTACCGATCTCGTTCTGGACGTGACCGGCTACTACTTGCCGTAGCGAGCGGCGACTGTGGCGAGCACCCTCAGCGGGGTGGGCTTGGCGTAGGGCCGGGTATCTTCGTAACCTAGTGGACCGTCAGTCGTCGATCGTCGTGCAGCTGTGGAGCGCCCAGTGGTGGTCAGGATCTCAGTGATGACGCGACGGATCGCGACGGCCGTTGTCCTGTGCGCTCTGGCAGCTACATCCTTCGGGGCGAACTCGGTTGCTGCCTCGAGCGCCGCGCAGAGCACCAAAGTGGAGGCTGTCTGCCCCCCGGCAACGCCTGGCACTGCCGAATGTCTCGCCCTTCGTCGTACGGATATGGCGGCGCTCCCGGCATCGGCTGTTTCACGCCTGTTGGCGCCGCCGCCGGCGGCATACGGTCCTGCCGATATTCAAGGCGCCTACGCCCTACCGTGGGAGACCAATGGCTTCGGGATGACCGTCGCCGTGGTAGACGCATTCGACCTGCCAACGGCTGAGGCCGATCTTGCTTCCTATCGAAGCTACTACGGCCTACCCCCATGCACGACAGCCAACGGCTGCTTCCGCAAGGTGAACCAGAGCGGCGACGCCGGCCCGTATCCGGCGGCCGATGCGGGCTGGGGCCAGGAGATTGCTCTGGACATCGACATGGTCTCGGCCGCGTGCCCCAACTGCAACATCCTGCTCGTCGAGGCCCAAAGTGACTACCTAGACGACCTCGGGATAGCGGTCAATACCGCCGTGGCGATGGGCGCGATCGCCGTGTCGAACAGCTATGGCGGTCCCGAGTTCAGCGGCGAGAGCAATTACGACGCGCAGTATTTCAACCACCCGGGCGTGGCGATCACTGCGGCAACCGGCGACTGCGGCTACAACTGCTCCGGCAGCTTCCCCTTCGGCGTCTCCGGCGTCGAATACCCGGCCGCTTCGCCATACGTGATCGCGGTCGGCGGGACCAGTTTGAGGCGCGACGGGAGCGCCCGTGGCTGGACCGAGTCGGCCTGGGGCAACTCTTCCAACGGAGGAGCGGGGAGCGGCTGCTCTCTGTATGAGCCCAAGCCCTCCTGGCAGCACGATACCGGGTGCGGGGAGCATCGAACACAAGCGGATATCTCGGCAGTTGCCGATCCTCAAACCGGCGTATCGGTCTTCGTCGGCGGCGCCTGGTTCGTGTTTGGCGGCACGAGCGCCGCGTCGCCGATCATCGCGGCCACCTTCGCCCTGACCGGTGATCCGGCCGTAGGGGCCTATCCAGCGAGCTACCTCTATGGAGACACCGCCGCCCTGAACGATGTGATCGGTGGCAACAACGACGTCACCGACAAGAGCTGCAGCGTAATTGTCCCCGCCAACTACCTCTGCAACGGCGTCGCTGGCTACGACGGCCCGACGGGGCTGGGAACG
>JANYJI010000058.1 GCA_025358525.1 Chloroflexota bacterium
GTCGCGGCTGGCGCACCCATGCGCGAGCTCGAGCTGGGCGACCCGGGTATCGTCCACGACATGTCGATGTCGCGCTCAGCCCTGCCGGACTATCAGGGACCGGCCCACTCTGCTGCTGGAACGCCGCCAGAGTGGAACGCGGAACTTGCCTCGCAGGCCGAGCGATCCGCCGAACCGGCCGGCTAGCAGGCCCTACTTCTTGGACGGCGAGGGACTCGGCTCAGGCGTTCCAATCGAGACCGGGATGCCCACCTGGTCGAACGCGTAGCTCACCTCGATGTCGACCAGCTTCGTTCCGTCTGACGCGGAGTTAGTGCCCGAGAAGGTGGCGGATACCGGCAGGCCATCGGCCGTGGCCCAGAGGTCGAGGACATTCACGTCCGGGGCCAGGCCGGGGCTGAGACTACCAACGTCCGCGAGCGCCAGCCTTGATGGATCGGGCGCCCACCACCTCGTCGTCTGGAAATGATTGAATACCTGCCCGTTCTTGGTTTCCTGCTCGACCAGCTGGATCATCTCCGGCTTGGTGATGCTGAAAACGGGGGCAATAATCAGGTAAGACTGAATTGACGGCGAGATCTGCCAGGTTCCGGTGGGAACTACTCGCGTGTAGACGATGCTATCCACCAGCTTGACCTCGCGTGTCACGCCACCTTGCTTGAGTATTCCGCCTTCATTCGGTCCCGAGATCTGACCGTCGAATGACACAAGAGTGGTGCCGGCACGAGATATGCGTGCATTCACCTGGACGCGGCTTACCACAACGACGTGGGCGCTCAGGTTCTTGTCGTTGAGATGGCCCATCAACGCCGTCATCGAGGGTGGGAAAGTTGGCGTAGGCGTGGGCCTCGGAGTCAACGGCACAACCAGCTGGCTGTTTGGTCTATTACCCCTGTCATCCATCCCAATGAAGATGACCGCGATGACCACGGCGATCACGATCAGTGCAGCGCCACCACCAATCCACAGCCTGTTGTACCCGCGCCGCTGAGGCATTGGCGCAGCCGGAGGATCCGCGCGAGCCACGAATTCGCTCCCGGCGTAGCGCTCCTCGTACGAACCGTCCGCGGCACTGGGCTGCGTCCGGGGTGGCATGTACGGCGTACCGCATTTGGTGCAGGGCCCAGCGCTGGCGTCAAAGACCTCGTGGCAGCGGAAGCAGCGGACCATCTTCCCGTCCATCACCTGCCAGAACCCTCCGTGTGTCAGAGATCTATTCGAGGTCCGTGGCTCGATGCCTCAACCCGACGCCCTATTTCCCGACCTCCTGGCCGGCAACCGCCCGGTCTCCGTCGGGAGTCTCCGTGCCAACGAAGCGAAGGCCGAGTTCAGAGTACTGCGCAGGCTCCGGCGGCGCGGGTGCCTCAAGCATCAGATCTGTGCCCGACTGCGTCTTCGGGAAGGCCATGACCTCTCGGATATTCGTCTGGTAGGCGAAGAGCGCGGCCCAGCGGTCAATGCCCATGGCGATGCCGCCGTGAGGCGGCGCTCCGTAGTCGAAGGCCTCGAGGATGCCACCGAACAGCGCGCGCATCTTGTCGAGTGAGTAGCCCTGCAACGCGAAGCTGCGCTCCAGAAGCTCGCGTTTGTGGATCCGGACCGACCCGCCGCCCAACTCCCAGCCGTTCAGCACGATGTCGTACTGCATCGCCCGAGCCTTACCGGCCGGATCCTGGCGCGAGGGCTTGTAGGGATCGCCTGAAACCGTCACTAAAAGCTTCTCATCCTCGGGGACCACGCCGCTGAAGGGGTTGTGGGTGGCGTCCCAGCGCTGTCCATCACTGTCCCATTTGTACATCGGGAAGTGGGAAACCCAGCAATAGGCCAGCACCTTAGGATCAGCCAGGCCCAGTCGCAAACCGAGCTCCTGGCGTAGGTGGCCAAGGACTTGGGCCACGGTCTCCTGGTCGGAGTCGGCGACGATGAGGATCAGGTCACCGGGCGCGGCCGCGGCGGCCTTGACGATCGCCGCGATTCGGTCGTCGCCAAGGAACTTGGCGATCGGCGAGTGACCGGTTCCGTCGGCGGCCACCGCCACGTGGGCCAGGCCCTTAGCGCCGTAACGCCGCGCGAACGCCACCAGTTCGTCGATCTGGGAGCGACTGGCATCAGCCATGCTCGGCGCGGCGATGGCCTTGACGCGCCCGCGGGTGACGCCTGAGGCGTCATCTTGGGCCAGAGTCTCGTCGAAGACGCGGAAACCCGTGCTTCCCTCCCCTAGGGCCGGCACCAGGTCCACCAGCTCCATCCCAAACCGCAGGTCTGGCTTATCCGAGCCGAACCGTTCCATCGCCTCGTGGTAATCGATGCGCGGGAACGGCAGCTGCCGGATCGGCCGATCCGGCACAACGGCGCGGCTGACATCGATGATCATCGCCTCCACGAAGTCCATGACCCGCTGTTCGTCCACAAAGCTCATCTCCAGGTCGAGCTGGGTGAACTCGGGCTGGCGGTCGCCCCTCAGGTCCTCGTCACGGAAGCAGCGGGCAATCTGGAAGTAGCGGTCTAGGCCGGCGACCATGAGCAGCTGCTTGAGCTGCTGGGGGCTCTGCGGCAGGGCATAGACGCTGCCCGGCTGGAGACGGCTCGGGACGATGAAGTCACGGGCGCCTTCGGGGGTGGATTTCATCAGGATGGGCGTTTCGACTTCGACGAAGCCGGCCCGATGGTGGGCGTCCCGGACGGCCTTCACCAGCTCCGACCGCAGCAGTAGGCGCTCCAGCATCGGCTGACGGCGAATGTCGAGGTAGCGGTAGCGGAGCCTCACGCTCTCTTCGACTGGAGCGTCGGGCTCGTTGATATAGAAGGGCGGCGTCTGAGCCTCGTTGAGGATGGTGACGGAGCGGGCCTGGACTTCGATCTCGCCGGTGCCGAGTTTGGCGTTCTCGGTGCCCGGCAGCCTGCGGGCGACCTTGCCGGCGATCTCGAGGACGAACTCGCTGCGAACCTTGCCCGCCACGGCAGCCGCCTCAGGCGCTTCCGCCTCGTTGATAACGATCTGAGTCAAACCGTAGCGGTCGCGCAGGTCGATGAAGATGAGACCGCCGTAGTCGCGCCGGCGATGGACCCAACCAGCGATCCGGATCTCACGCCCAGCGTCAGCCGCGCCCAACTCACCGCACGTGACATCGCGGTACGGGGTGGCGAGGCCGAAGGCGGCTTGTGGTGTGGTTATCGGCTGGCTGGGCTCACTCATAGCAGCCATCGTATCCGAACCGGCGTCGACCGAGCGCCCCGACCGAGGGTCCGTTGGATCGGCGGCCCTAGCCGTGGTGGTGAGTCTTCTCGGCTCGGGCGAGGTCCCGAGCCAGATCGGCGAGCGGAACCAGGTGCTGCGTGCCGGCCTTCAGATCCTTGAGCTGCACGTGACCATCGGCCAGCTCGTCGCCGATGATGACCGCAAAGTGGGCTTGCTCCTTCGAGGCGGTCTCGAGCTGCCGGCCCAGCTTGCGCGGCGCCAATTCGGCCCGGACGGAGAGCCCCTCGGAGCGCAGCAGCGACGCCACTCGCAGACGCGACACGGTATCCGCCGGATCGGCGCCGACAATCACCGCCAGCGGCGACGCTTCGTGGCTGACCGTGGCGCCGGTTTCTGCAAGAGCGAGGACAACGCGATCGAGTCCCAAGGCGAAGCCGATCGCGGGCGTGGGTCGGCCCCCGAGCAGCTCCACCAGGCCATCGTAGCGGCCGCCACCGCCAAGGGCTTGCTGCTGTCCTTCGGCACCCTGTCGGTAGAACTCGTAGGCGGTCCGGGCGTAGTAGTCGAGGCCCCGCACCAGGGTGGGCTCGAGCCTGTACGACACACCCAGCGCGTCGAGGTGCACCCGAACCGAAGTGAAGTGCGCGGCGCACGCCTCGCACAGACGGTCGATCATCTTGGGCGCCGAGGCGATCAGCGCGGTCATGGCCGGGTCTTTGGAATCGAGCAGGCGGAGCGGGTTCGTGTCAAGCCGGCGCCGATCGAGTGCGGGCAGCTGGGCCTCATGGCCGCTGAAGTAGGTCTTGAGCGTCTCCAGATAGGCCGGCCGGCAAGCGGCGTCGCCGATGGAGTTGAGGAGAACCTGGACGTCGGGCAGGCCAGCTTCCTTATAGAAGCGCAGGCCCATCTCGACGACCTCAGCGTCGACGGCTGGTCCCGGATCGCCGATCGCCTCAGCCGACCACTGCCAGAATTGGCGGTAGCGACCCGCCTGAGGCCGGTCGTAGCGGAACATCGGTCCAACCACGGAGAGCTTCACGGGCGGCGGCAAGGCCTGCATTCCGTGCTGGACGTAGGCTCGAACGATGCCGGCCGTCGCTTCTGGGCGAAGCGCCCATGACTCCGAGTCCTCAGTCCGCGGCGCGATCCGGAAGAGTTCCTTCTCGACGACGTCGGTCGCCTCGCCGATCCCGCGCTCGAAGACGGCCGCCTGTTCGAAGAGTGGGATCTCCATCTCGCGGTAGCCGTAGCGCAGCGCGAGAGAACGCGCGATTCCCTCCAGCCGGCTGAATCCTGCCCGAGTCTCAGGCAGCAGATCTCGTGTTCCCCGGGGAGCTCGATAGGTCGGCATCAGGCAGTCCTGGCTGCGGCGTGCTGGTCAGTCCGGTGGACGGAAGGTGAAGACGAGACTCGAAGCCGAGCCGAGCCTCGTCGTGACTGGGCCTGGCCGATCAGGTCACGACGTTTGCGTTGTCCTCGTGCAGGGCCGAACCAAGGCAGGAGAAGAAGCGTCGGACGGCCATCACGATCGAGCGCTTAGAAATGCCGCCCTCGACGGAGAGGTAGTAGTCGTAGAAGAACTTGCCGTTGGCGGAGACGGAGGCGCGGATCATCTTGACCTGATCGTTGACCCGATTCACGTAGGCCAGCTTCTCGGCCTGAGCGGCAGTCGGGCTGGCGCCGAAGATGGCGTAGATCGAGATCAAACGGCCGTCCGCGTCGGGGCGCAGGTAGCAGCGGTAGTTGTCCTTCACGATTAGGTCACCGTCCGTGTCGACAGTGACCTCCATATATGCCTCTTCGAAGAGCTGCTTCAGGACGTCCGAGCTGATGGCCTCGGGGTAGATGAACTCGTCAGGCACGGACTTCTCCCTTCTGATCGGCTTCCCCCGGGGCTCGATCTCCCGGAGCGGCGACCGCGTGACGGATATGCGACCGACTCATTGACTATACCGGACCGGAACCAACGGCGACGCTACCCGAAATCGCGCTGGACGGAAATCACGTCCTTCAGCTGCTCGAGGCGGCTCATCACTCGGGCCAGCTGCGCCACCGAGGCTACCTCCAGAGTGGCCCGCACAGTCGCGGTACGGTCGGGCGTAATGGCCACGTTCGCAGCCACGATGTTGACCTTGTTCTCGGCCACGACCTGGCTGACGTCGGATAGCAAACCGGTCCGATCGTAGGCCTCGACGCGGATCGAAATCGGGTAGGTCTGCTGCACCTGGCTCTCCCATTCGACCTCGATGATGCGCGCCTGTTCGCGCTCCCCCACCACGGTCTGGCAGTTGCGCAGGTGGACGGTGACGCCCTTGCCGCGGGTGATGAAGCCGGTTATGGGGTCGCCGGGGATTGGGTGGCAGCACTTCCCGAAGCGAATGAGCAAGTCCCCCACGCCTTTGACCCGGACGCCGCCCTGACGAGATGGACTCGGCGGCGGGGCCGTCGGAGGGAGGGCCAGCTGGGCATCGTCGACGACACCAAGACGAGTAACCACCTGCTGGGCCCCCACGGCGCCATAACCGACGGCGGCGTAGAAGTCATCGATGTCGTCGAAGCGGTACGCCCGGGCGATTTCGAGGAGGCGGTCCTGGCCGACAGCGCCAAGGTTTGTCCTGGCCAGGCGCCTCAGTTCGCGCTCTAGCGACTCTCGCCCGTGAGCGATATTCTCGTCCCGCTCCTGACGCTTGAACCATTGCCGGATCTTCTCCCGGGCGTGGCTGGTGCGAGCCACGTTCATCCAGTCCCGCGACGGGCCATGTGCGACCTTGGTCGTGACGATCTCGATGATGTCGCCGTTCTTTAGCTTGTAATCGAGAGGAACCAGCCGATTGTTGGCCTTGGCCCCGATGCAGCGGTGGCCGACGTCGGTGTGGATTCGGTAGGCGAAGTCCAGCGGCGTGGCGCCGGCGGGCAGATCTTTGACATCGCCTTTTGGCGTGAAGACGAAGACCTGGTCCTGGAAGACATCGAGCTTGACCCCTTCTACGAACTCGGTGGCGGACGCTACGTCGCGTTGCCAGTCCATGACCTGCCGCAGCCAGGCCAGCTTCTGGTCGTATTCGCGGTCCGAGCGCGAGCCCTCCTTATAGCGCCAGTGGGCAGCGATGCCGACCTCGCTGACCTGGTGCATTGAGTGCGTCCGGATCTGGATCTCGAGAGGCTGGCCATCCAGGGCGATTACGGCGGTGTGGAGGCTCTGATAGAGGTTCGGTTTGGGGACGGCGATGTAGTCGTCGAACTGGCCCGGAATCGGACGCCACATCGAGTGGACCACGCCTAGGGCGGCGTAGCAATCCTTGATCTCGTCGACCAGTACTCGGATTGCATACACGTCGTAGATCTCGCCGATATCCGCACCTTTGCGCTGCATCTTCCGCCAGATGCTGTACAGGTGCTTGGGCCGACCCGACAACTCGGCCTCGATCCCGGCCCGGACGAGCTCCGGGCGGAGCGCCTCCATGCTGCGATGAACGAAAGCCTCGCGGCCTTTGCGGCGCGTGGCGAGCACCTTTGCCAGCTCGCGGTAGGCCTCGGGCTGGAGTGTCTTGAAGGCGAGGTCCTCCAGTTCCCACTTGACCGTCCAGATGCCGAGCCGCTCCGCCAGGGGCGCGTAGATCTCGAGGGTTTGGCGGGCAATGCGGACCTGTTTATCGGCTGGCAGCGCGTACAGAGTCCGCATGTTGTGGAGGCGATCGGCCAGCTTGATGAGGACGACCCGAATGTCGTCCGCCATGGCCAAAAACATCTTCCGGATGTTCTCGGCCTGCTGCTCTTCATGAGTGTGCGTGCTGAACTTACTCAGCTTGGTCACGCCGTCGACGAGTTGGGCGACTTCTTGACCGAATTGCTCCTCAATGTCGGTCAGGGTGAAGTCTGTGTCCTCGGGCACGTCGTGGAGGAGCGCGGCCGCGATCGCAACCGGATCGATACCGATGTCGGCGAGGATCTGGGCCGCGGCGATGGGATGTGTGACATACGGTTCGCCGGTGAACCGTACCTGCGAGTGGTGGGCTCGCTCGGCAACCTCGAAAGCGCGCCGGAGCGGCGTCAGATCAGCCTGCGGATAGTGGCGACCTACGGCGTCGCGGACGTGCCGGAAGCGGGACTCACTGCTAGGGAGCACGACGAGGCCGAGTTTGAGCCGCTCAGCGAGCGGCAAGCGCGCTGACTTGGGGCGCGAAACGGTCCCCACGGACTCAGCCGGAGGATCTGGCTGTTCCATAGACATCGAAATGAGTCTACCAGCCGAGCACCCGCTGATCCCGGCTCGGCCCCCTGGCTACATACCCAGCAGAGTTTGCAGGTCGATCGTTCCGTCGAGCGTGACAGACCCGGCTCCGACGCTGGCGAACGACAGCTCGAAGGGGTTGCCATTGCCAGGGCCGATAAGGATCACAGTCGGTAGCGCATCGCCATCGGGTACCAGCAGGAGTGCGCCGCTATTCACCTTGAGGTGACCCACCTGCGATTTACGGCCGGCCGTCACCACGACCTTGTCCGGGGCTACGAACACGGTGGTGGCCGAGACGCCGTAGGCCGCCAATCGGGACTCGGCGAGGCGCGCGGCCTCTGTGTAGGAGATCGTCAGGGTCGAGATCGCTTTTCTGGAGTCGCCATCGACGACGACCGTCTCGATGGTCACCGGCTGACCGTTGGGGTCGGGCATGCGAACGCCGCTGAGCGTTCCCTGGACTGTGGCGATCTTGCGATCGAACAGCTCCACACCGCCCAGTGTCAGGTCGACGCTGGCCGCGTTAAGGCCTCCCATGCGAACCTGACTCGAGGTCAGGCGGATGGCGTCGGCATGACCGGTCAGGATCCGAGGCGGCAAATCCGCCTTCACTTCGACCCTGGTGTTGGTACCGGTGAAGCCTACGGCGTTGAGCGCATTCGTGGCCAGCCAGCTGGCGCCGAATGGCAGCCCGAACCAGACCAGGGCGAAGATGACCGCGGCGGTCATGAGAAGTCTGATCAAGCAGGATCGCATTGGCTAGAGCCTCCCAACCAGACGCGCCACGGCGCCCTACTCGCTCCCAAAACCGAGACCGCCGAGCGCCCGCAGGGCCTCAGCGCGTTCGTCCCAGGGCCTTGGACCGTCGCCCATGATGATCGACTGCTCGTGGCCTTTGCCCGCGAGAAGAACCACATCGCCTGGCCTGGCCTGGCCGAACGCCTCCGCAATTGCCGCGCGACGATCGGCGATGCACAGGAGATCGATGTCGCGCCGCTTCCCGACCGCTTCGGCCCCGGCGGCGATCTGGTCAAGTATTGCCGCGCTATCCTCCCCTCGCGGGTCCTCGTCCGTGACCACTACGAGGCGGCAACGCTCTGCCGCGATTTGGCCCATCATCGGCCGCTTCTGGACGTCGCGCTCGCCCGCCGAACCAAAAACGGCGATGAGTCCACCACCCCGTTTCGCGGCCACCGGCGCGAGCACGTCCAGGACCTTCTGCAGCGACGCCGGGGAATGCGCGTAGTCCACGATGACTTCGAACGGCTGCCCGCAGTCGACTCGCTCCATTCTGCCGGGAACGCCGCTGACCCGCGCCAAACCCCGACGTATGGCTTCCGGGTCAAGACTGAGGGCCTCGCCGAGGGCCACGGCCGCGGCGGCATTGGAGGCGTTGAAGCGGCCGGCGAGTTGCAGCTCCACCTGCCCGCTCCAGCGAGGAGTGGCAATGTCCACCCGCAGCGAGTGGGCATCTTCGGCTATGGCAACGGCACGCACATCGGCCCCGGCCGACTCGCCGTAGGTGACGATTGCGGCTCCCGCCTTCTGAGCCGCGGCGATGAAGATCGGCGCCGCCGGGTCGTCCGCGTTGACGATCGCGGTGCGTGGCCAAAGCCGGGGCGGCAGCTTGGTCGGAGCGCCGGCCATGCCATCAGCGCCCGCTGCCGAGCCCATGCCACCGGGCGCGGTGGCCCCGCTGGAAGTGGTGGTCAGCCAAGGGTCGCCCCCCTCCCCCAGCCCGCTGAAGAGGCTCACCTTCGCGTCACGGTAGGCCTCAAACGTGCCGTGCAGCTCGAGGTGCTCGTGGGTGAGATTCGTAAAGATGGCCACGTTGTAGACAATTTCCGCGACACGGGCCAGGGCCAGACCATGCGACGTCGTCTCTACGACCGCGGCGACGTTCCCGGCGGCGACCATGGCCCGCAGAGTCCGCTGCAGCTGCGGCGAATCGGGCGTGGTGACATGCTCCGGGTTGGCCGCCCGGACCGAACCCACCTTCACAGCCGCGGTGGTGATCAGACCGGTCGAGATGCCCGACTCCTCCAGCACGGCAGCCGACAAGAACGCAGTAGTCGTCTTCCCGTCCGTACCCGTTATGCCCACGATGCCCAGTTCGCGGCTGGGGTCGCCATACCACCAGGCCGCGGCCGTGGCGAGAGCGCGGCGCGCGTCATCGACCACTATTTGGGGGATTGCGGCGGCCGGTACGGGTCGCTCCACGAGGGCCGCTGCGGCCCCGAGCGTGGCAGCCGCGACGACGAAGTCGTGGCCGTCGAAGTGGACGCCAGGAACTGCCACGAAGACCGAAGAGGCCCCGACTTGACGGGAGTCAAAAGTCACCCCCCTGACGACGAGCGAGCCGGGCGCCGGGCCCTCCTGGCCCTCCCCAACGCGTGTGATCGGACGGACCGTCCTCAGCCGGCCGGAGGCCTCCAAACGCTGAATCAACTCGCCCAGCCGGCGCACCGCAGACGGCTCCGCGGCCGCAAACAACTCAGAGATCGACTCGGTTGATGCTGCGTCGCCCGATCTCGAGCCTGGCTGGGAGGCCGTCTCGCCGTCGTACGACGTCACTCGCTCGCCTCTTCGGCCGGGGCGTGTGGCCGGCCACGCACCTCGCCAATGCCGTGACGCCACGCCCCGAGTCGATCCTGCATCACCTGCGCTGAGTCATAGGCAAGGCGACCGGCCGGATCGAGGACCAGATCCCACGCCCCTACATACTTGATCTCGCGACCGCCGAAGCCCGCCTTGAAGTGCTCGATGCCTTCGTGCGAGATGCCCCACATGTCATAACTGGTGGCGCCCTGTTCGCGTGACGTCCGGATCGCTTCCCATTTCAGGAGGTAGTTGGCCCGGCATTCGGCGCCGGCCTCGGTCATGCCGCCGTACGGCTCGACCACGCGATCCCCGACTCTGAGCAGGAAGAGCGTGGCCAGACCGACGCCGTCAGGACCCTCGGCCATAAGTAGCCGGGCCATACCGAGCTTGTCGAACGCACGCCAGACAGTCACATAGGATTCATAGGTTCGGATCACGAAACCGGCCCGCCTGGCCGTTTCCTGGTAGATCGAGTAGAACTCCGGCAGCCGGTCCGCCGTGGCCTCGACCACGCGCACGTCGCGTCGGCGGGCCTTGTTCACGTACTGACGCCACTTTTTACGCAGGTCGCCCCACAGGGCCGCTTCATCCGGCCGAAGATCAACCTGACGGGTACGCGGCGGTTGGATCGGCGTCGCTGACCTCCAGCCGCAGCGCCGCAGAGCCACTCGGAAGGCGCCATCGATGTCCACTGGACCGTTCAGCTCGATCTCCGGCTCAATCCGAACATGCGACACCCGCATCGGCATCGAAACGATCGCATGACGCAGCGCGCCGGTAAAGGCCTCCAGGATCGAGGCGTCCCAGCGTTCGAAGACAGGTCCACGCGGGGCATAGGCGAATGCCCAGGGAAAGAGGCGCGGCTTGCGGATCAGGAGTTGAGCGCCGGATGTCGTCTCCTCATCGTCTGTCCCGAACTCGCCCGCCTGAGGCGCGCCAATACTCGAGCCCATGAACCGCAGCGGCGTCCAGCCGTTGGGTGCCTTGACCTCAGCCCAGGCCGTCGTCTGCAGATACGAGCCCGGATTCGAGCGGGCCACGAATGAGTCCCAGGCAGTGTCGGTCGGAGCGAGGTCGACGACGGAGGCACGCGTCTGGGCAGTGCCGCGGCCCTGAGGGACGTCCGCCGTGAACTGCTCGGGCATGCATTGATCTCCTGTGGCTCCGACGATCGCCGGCTGCGGCCGGCTTTCCCGGATGATTGTAGGTGGCGACCGACCGTCGCCGACCGACCTGCCAGATCAGAGGAAAGCCCCGACTCGGCCTACTGCTCGGGCGCTCCAGACGGGGACGACACACCGGACGTCGGCAAGCCCGAGTGACCGGCGGCCTCACCGCCTGCGGACGAGAGCGTCGCCCGAGGGTGGGAAGCAGTGTACGCGGCCCGCAGCCTGGCGGGCGAAACATGGGTATAGATCTGGGTCGTCGCCAGGCTCTCGTGGCCGAGGAGCTCCTGCACGACGCGCAGGTCGGCGCCGCCATCGAGCAGATGCGTGGCAAAGCTATGGCGGAGGGTGTGGGGCGAGACTCCCTCCGGCAGTCCGGCAGCTACACGCAGTCGCTCCAGACGGAACCTGATGCCGCGCACGCTTAGGGGTGAGCCCAAGTGGTTGAGGAGGAGAACCGTGGCATCGTGGCTCAAACGCTCGGCAGAGCCGCGGCCACGCGACGTGGAACCGCCGCTGGGGCTACCACCGGGTGCGGCAATGCCGGCGCGAGCCGCCAGCACCGGCCGTCCCTCGTCGAGGTATCTATCCAGGGCGGCCATGGCCGGCCGCCCTAGCAGCGAGACGCGCTCCTTGCGGCCCTTGCCCGTGACGCGGACCTCGCCCCGCTTCAGATCCACGGAGCCGACCGTCAGTGACGCCAGTTCGCTGATTCGCAGCCCGGCCGCATAGGCAGTCTCGATGATCGCCACGTCGCGAAGGGCCAGCGCCTGCGCCAGCGCCGCTCGCCGGGCCGACCAGCCGGAACGATCGACCGGTCCTCCTCTGGAACCGAGTTCGGCGCGATCGAGCATGCCAACCTCGCTCCTCTGGGCTGTACCCTCCTCGGCGGCCACGATCAGCCGCTCCGTCTGAGCCACGGTCAGGACGGCCGGCAGGCGGCGCGGCTGGCGAGGCGTCGCGAGTGCCGCCAGCGGATTGCCGGGGGTCAGCTCCTGACGCGTGGTGAACCGGTAGAACGACCGCAAAGCAGCCAGCCGCTGAGCCACGGTTCGCTTGTCATGCCCTTCAATGAGGGCGGCCAGGTAGGACCGGAGCACCGTGCGCGACGGTTCACGCCAGTCGTGCCGGTGGCCGGCGAGCCACTCCAGGTAGCCTTCGAGACCGGTTCGGTACGAGCGAATAGTGTGCGGCGAAGAACCTCGTGCCTCGAGTGCGTGCCAGAACCTCTCGGCGGCAGCGTGTCCGGACGCGGTATCAGCGCCAGGCTGACCCGCCGAGTCAGCGGCGGCCTGGTCGGGTATTACGTCAGACCCAGGCTGGCGTGTCGAATGGGCCGCAGCCCGCCGGGTCATCCCGCGCGACGTGCGGCCGCTGCGCGCGTCCCAGCCGGCTTGCGCCCGGAGCCGGTTCGAGCGCCAGCGCCTGAAGCGGCGCGGCCTGTGCGCCGCCCAGCGCCGCTCTTGCCGCCGGACGAGGGCCGCGCCAGGGCGGCCGGATTGGGATCACCGCCCGCCAGCTTCTGGCCCACCAGATCGTCGATGCCCGCGATGTCGATGGTCGCACCGCAGACGAGACAAAGTGCGGCGTCGCCGGCGCGCCCAACCGGTCCGTTGTCGACGTCGTGGACAGCGCCCACAGGCTCGTGCGACGTCGTGAATCGGCAGGTCGGGTACTTCGAGCAACCCCAGAAGAGCGACCCGGTGCGACGCGCACGGCGCGTGGTCAGATGGCCCTTGCCGCAGGTCGGGCAGGCAACCTCAAACGGCAGTGGTGCTGGCGGCGGCGGACCGTCCTTCTTGATGTAGTCGCATTCCGGGTACCGCCCACAGCCCGTGAAAGGTCCGAAGCGGCCCCGGCGCTGAACCAGAACGCCCCCTTCAGCTTCCCCGCACTTTGGGCATGTCTCCGGCGGCGCTGACTCGCCCGAGACACCGGCGCTGCCATCGCCAGTCGTCTTCGCGCCATCTCCGAGGCCCGGTAGCTCTCGCGTCTCCTTGTGTTCGGGGTACAGCGAGCACGCCAGGAATTCGCCATAGCGGCCGAGTCGGATGACCATGGGATGCCCTTCCGAGCACACCTCATCGGTCGGCCGGGTGGTGAAGTCGGCCCGCCGCAACTCCTTGGTCTTCTCTTCGATCCTAGCGTGGAACGGGGTGTAAAACTCCCGGACAAAAGGCACCCAGGCCCGCTTGCCGCTGGCTACCTCGTCGAGCTCGTCCTCCATCCGGGCCGTGAACTCCAGATCGACGAACTCCCCGAAATGGCCGACAAGCAGATCCGTGACGACCTCTCCGATCGTCTCCGGGTGCAGGCGCCGCTCTAGTACCTTGACGTAGCCGCGATCCAGAATGGTGGAAATCGTGGCCGCATAGGTGGACGGACGACCGATGCCGTGCTCTTCCATGGCCTTGATGAGGCTGGCCTCAGTGAAGCGAGGCGGAGGCTCCGTGAAGTGCTGCCGGGATTCGACGTTTTCGACCGTCGTGACTTCCCCCTTGACGAGCGACGGCAGGCGACACTCGGCCTCCTCTTCCACATCGTCAGTGCCCTCGGTGTAGACCCGCGAAAAGCCATCGAAGGTCGTTCGGGTCGCGCTGGCACGCAGCTCGTAGTTGTCCGAGGCCTGGTCGCCATTCGCGCGGAGCTCGACCGCCGTAGTTTCCTGCTCCTTCGTCGCCATCTGGCTGGCGATTGCACGCTGCCAGATGAGCCGGTAGAGGCGCGCCTCGTCACTGCCAAGGTGCTTGGAGACCGCCTCGGGATCGCGCTCGAACGAGGTCGGGCGAATGGCCTCGTGAGCCTCCTGGGCGTTGCGCGTCTTGGTCTTGAAAACGCGACCTCGGGGTGTGGTGTATTCCAGTCCGAAACGGGCCTCGATAGCCCGAGCCGCTTCGGCGATTGCCTGGCTCGACAGCGCGACCGAGTCGGTTCGCATGTAGGTGATCAGGCCGACCTGGCCTTCGTTCGTTTCAACGCCCTCGTAGAGGCGTTGCGCCGCGCTCATTGTTCGCTTAGGCGAGAAACCGAGCTTGCGGCTCGCCTCCTGCTGCAGGCTCGAGGTCGTGAAAGGTGGTGCGGGAGTCCGGTTCGTCTTCTTGACTGTGACATCCGTGACAACTGGACGGCTGGCGCGGATGGCAGCCGCGTGTCGCTCGGCCGTCTCACCATCGCCGATCTCGGGCTTCTTGCCATCGATACGGACCAGATCGGCCTCGAAAGTATCGCCATTGGGGGCGACGAGCATGGCCTTGAGCGTCCAGTACTCGCAAGCGCTGAAGGCTCGAATCTCACGTTCTCGGTCTACGACGAGACGGACGGCGACAGACTGAACACGACCGGCAGAAAGGCCGGCCCGGACCTTGCGCCATAGCAGGGGGCTCAGCGTGTAGCCGACCAATCGGTCTACGACCCGTCGGGCCTGCTGGGCATCGACAAGGTTTTGGTCGATAGTCCGGGGTTCGGCGAAGGCCTTCTTGATCGCGGCTTCGGTGATCTCAGAGAAGGTCACTCGCCGAGTCCGATCTGGGGCGAGTTGCGCCGCCTCAGCCACGTGCCAGGCGATTGCCTCACCCTCGCGATCGAGGTCTGTGGCGAGGTACACGAGATCCGCCTTGGCGGCGGCCTTCTGGATCGCCGAAACCTGCTTCTTGCGATCCGCCACGACCTCGTATACGGGCGTGAAGTCATGCTCGACGTCGACCCCAAGTTGGTTCTTGCCGGGGTTCTCGGGCAAATCTCGGACATGGCCGTACGAGGCGAGCACGGTGTAGCCCGGGCCCAAATAGCGTTCTATCGTCTTGGCCTTCGCAGGCGACTCGACGATCACAAGGTTGCCGCTCATCGGCGGGAGTCTAGCATCAGGGGCTCTTTCGTCGGTTCATCGGCCCGGCCGGGGCTGGCCGACTGGCACCAGGTGCGCCGTGGTCGTCCACAGATCGCGGGACACGAGAGCCTTTCAGGCCTCACGAATTCGACGCAACAGCTCAGGGTCGATCTCGTCCGAAGACGGTCCGGACATAGCCGCTCGAACGGCCTGAATTCCGGACTCAGCTGCGAGGGCAGCCGCGTGATCCTCGCCGCTGCCCCCATCGTTCAGCCGGGCCGGCCCAGCCAGCGCGGCTTGCTCATCCTTTTCGGCCGCCATCGCCGCCATCGACGACTTGCGAATCTCGAGAAAACGAACCTGAGCCAGCGGGATTACGAACGTTGAATCCGTCATGTCGACGAAAACAGGCTTCTTGCCGGCCATGGTCCGAAGGTTGGAGCAAATCAAGGCCACATCAGACGGGGCCGGCTCGCTGAGGAGATCGGCCATGATCGGTTGCTCGTTCTGGATGTGGATGACGACGTCGCGGAGCATCGGCTATCCGCTCAAAGTGACGGGTATATGGAATGTATCGGCGGGAGAGGCGTCAGCCGTAGAAGTCGATGCTGACGCGGACGCTATTAGACACCCAGACCCCGATGCCGACACGATGGAAGTATGGATTCATGATGTTGAGGTAGTGCTCGCAGCGGCACCAGTATTCGTTCTGGTAGAAGATCTCGATATCGATCATGCCGCCCTGCCCGGATGTGCTGGGCGAGGCGATGTTCTCGCCCCACGATCCTCCCGGATAACCCTGCGCGGCCAAACGGGAGTGCGGCGAGGTGCCTCTCAAATAGTGATCCAGAAGGCGGTTGTCGGCCATGTACTTGGCGTACGGTCGAGATACCTTGTTGGAGATGCCGGCGTCTAGCGAAAGCCTGTCCTGGGCCGGCAACGTGTGGTGCGTCTCGGTGCTGCACGAGCCGCTTCTGGTGACCCACCGGCCTATCCGAGTGCAGTTCATGAGGTTCAGGTAGTAGACCTCGGAGGAGTACCAGCGCGCGCTCGCCACTGCTACTCCGCCAGTCCAAGGGATGCTCGCGGACCGCGGCTTGGCAATCGTGAAGGTGGCCGACGCGGCCGTAGAAATGTGCAGGCCGCCGACCGCCCTGGCGGCGGTACTGACCCTGGCCACGACCGTCGACCCGACCTTGAAGGGGTACCGCGGCGTCAGAACCAGGACTGCGTCATCTTCGGCCCAGTACAAACTGCCGCCCACGGCGCGGCCGTTGACGGTCACGCTGAAAGCCGCCGCTGTCGCCGTCCGGTCCATTGGAACAGTGAACCGGACCGAGACGGGTTGATTCGTGTCCAATGCCACGGCCCCAGGCTGAGGACGGAAACGCACCACCTCAGGCGTCGTCATTGTGTGAATCTGCAGAGGCTTCACTGGCTGGAGCGGCGACCCAGAGGCATCGATGCCGGCATCACCCATGCTGACGACGTAAGTGAGGTCCGAGGCCAGGGCCTGCTTGGGAGTCACAGTGAAGACCTGCGAGGCAACGTCCGTGGGATCGTCTCCAACGATCGTCACCGGCACCTGCGGACTGATGCCAAGCCTGGCCAATACCGTCGCCAGCCTGACCGGCCGGGTGAACGTGAGCTGAAAGGCTGTGCCTGGCGAGGCCAGATCGCCGCCCATTTGGGTCGCGACGATTGTGCCCGCGGTCGGCGAGCCGGAGTCGAAGGACGCGTGGATGGGCGTTGCCAGGCCCAAGCCCTGCTGGTCGGTGGCAGCTCCGGCAATGTCGATCTGGTAGTTGGTATACGGCTCCCAGTGCGGACTCGGTGCCAGGGACAGGACTTGGGCTGTCGCATCCCACTTCAAGGCGACATCAACCTTGGGGCTGATCGCCAGGGCCGCCTCGACCGAGTTTTCGTTCATAGGCTTGGTGAATTGAACCTGGAAGGGCACGTCGAGGGCGAGATTGGTGTCTGTTCGATGGGCGTCGGCCTGTGGGGACAGGGGCGCAAATGTGGGGGCGCCTGTCCCAGCCACCTGCTTGGCTGGCAGGCCAACCAGCAATCCCGCTACCAGGATGGCCACCGACCCTGCCATGAGCAGCAGTCTCACAGAGGCGGACTTGCGAACTGCCGCCGAAGCCGTGATGAAGGCGAGGAATGGGAGGGCCAGCGCAGCGGCCACAATTTTCCGCAAACAGTACGCTCCTGTGGCAGCGGGATCCGTGTCCCGATTGATGACTCGCCGGGAGGGTAACACCGGCCCAGAACGTACGGCAAATCCGCAGAGGCGTTAGCGCAGAGCTCGGCGGTCATCGGCTGTGCCGTCTGAGCGTGACGCACGTTCGATTGTTTACGGGTCGACATCACAACTTAATCGCGGCGCTTCGGCCCGTTTGAGCGGTCGCCAGACCACCCCGCGAGCGACCCTGTGGGCACGTAGCGTCCGCCCGCGCCCGCCACCAGGCCCCGCAGTTCGAGCAGCGTGAGAGCGCTCAGAATGGCCGCCGCACCAAGCGACGTGCGACGTGCCAGATGATCCGCAGAGGCTGGTCCTTCGATGAGCATCTCGGCCAGGGCCCTCTCGACCGGAGCCAGAGAGGCCAGCAACGCCGCTCTTCCAGCGCCGGGAATGGACGATCCAGGCTCGCCGCGCCGACCATCGCGCGACCCTGGCGGCAGCTGATCCGCGGTTCGCATTCCACCTCTACCGTCCAGCTCGAGGTCCTCCAGAAGCTCGGGGATGCCGCACACCACTCGCGCCTGGCCCGGGAAGCTCCGCAGGAAAGCGTGGCAGCCGGCACTCGTCGGCGCATCGAACGGACCCGGCACCAGGAAACACTCTCGGCCCTGTTCAAGGGCCCATCCGGCGGTGATGAGGGCACCGCTCCGACGGCCAGCTTCGACTACCACAGTGGCGTCGGAGAGGCCACTGACCAGGCGATTGCGACGCGGAAACGCGCCGCGACTCGGGCTCGTGTCCGGTGGCAACTCCGAGACCACCGCGCCTCCGGCAGCGGCGATTGCGTCGGCTAGGCGCTCGTGGGCTCGCGGGAACAAGTGAGCGTGGCCGCCCCCCAGAACCGCCACCGTGGCGCGGTCCTCCGCCACTACCGCGGCGTGGGCGGAGCCGTCAATGCCGACGGCTAGCCCAGACACCACCACGGCTCCGGCTCTCGCCACGGCGGAGCCGATCCAGCCCGCGATCAGCCGGCCCTTGTCCGTGGGCCGACGTGTACCGACGATGGCGATCGCATGGTCGGCGGCCATGGCTTCCACAGAACCCCTAACGAAGAGAATTGGCGGTGGCAGATCTACGAGGCGCAGCCGATTCGGGTAGGACGGCTCCTCCAGCGTGACGACGGTCAGCCCAAGAGAGCGGACCCGCTCCACGGCTTGGCCTCCGTCCGCCACTCCATCGCAGATGCGACGGGCCAGGTCCGCACCGAGACTCGTTCGCCGGACCGCGATAGTGGTTTGACTTTCCCCGCCGGCGCGTAGGGCTGGGCCGGTTTGGGGCGCGCCAGGGTCCCAAGCGACGCGCCGGGCGCCCTCGCCCTCCCCTTTCCAGATCGAATTGCTCAATTCTGGCAAGGACCCCTCGGTACGGTCTGTCAGAGCCTCCCTAAGTCGCTCTGGCCCGTCAGACGACGACGCCGCCTCCAGCACCGCCCGGGCCGAGCCGAAGGCCGCCAGGAGGGCGCTAAAGGTGACGGGCCCCAAACCCGGCACGGCCAGCAGCACAACCCACGCATCTCGCTCGACTGTGAGCCGATCGTCCAGGGCGATGGAGCGACGGGCGGGCGCCTCTTCGGCGATTCGGCGCGGCACGATTGGACCTAGCGCCTGTACTCCAAGCATGCTCAGCTCACCGCCTCGAAGCCGATCCGGCGATCCGACGGTCCTCTGAACCGCGCCGCCTCGTCCAGGTGCGTGGCCTCGACCCGATCGCAACCAGCGAGGTCTGCAGTCGTCCTCGCCACTCGCAGGAGCCGCTCGATTCCCCGGGCGCTCCAGCCCTCGAGCTCCGCCAGTTGGACGGCGTGGGCCTGTTCCGCCGGTCCCAGCGCGCACGCAGCCCGCAGGGTCCGGCCGCTGAGTCTTGAGTTGGGGACGCCGCTTCGTGCGATCTGGCGCGCCCGTGCTTCCGCAATGCGGTCCGCCACGACGCTCGACGCCTCCGATGCGACCGACCTGATGTACTCGTCCGGTTCGACTCGCGGCATATTGACCCAAAGGTCAATCCGGTCCCGGAGCGGCCCTGAGATACGATTGGCATAACGCTCCGCCACACCCGACTGGCAGTGGCACCGGCCATCGCCGCTCCCCGCATAGCCGCACGGGCACCAGTTCATGGGGGAACTACACCACGGTGCGCCGTGTGATCGAGCTGCCGGTCGGACGCCGGCCACGGGAGCTCGTTAGGCCATGACCCTGGCTCCCGTCACTTCGCCTTTCCGAACCACCCGGTACGAGATACGCGACGCCACAGGCGAGCTTGTGGCCGTCCACTGTCGGGTCGATAGCCGAGACGGAAAGCAGATGTGGTGGGAGCAGCCCGACGGGACAAAAGGACTAGGAGGTCTGCCGTTAGCGGATCTTCCCCTCTATGGGATCGAGAGCCTCGACTCACGCGCGGTCGTCGTCGTGTGTGAAGGCGAGAAAGCAGCCACGGCTCTGCGGGACTTCGGCATCCCAGCGGTCGGCACCGTCACTGGCGCCTCCGCGACGCCAGGGCATGCTGCCCTCGCGGAGCTGACCGGACGCACCGTTATCCTCTGGCCCGATGCCGACGAGGTCGGCCGGGCGCACATGGACCGGGTCG
>JANYJI010000063.1 GCA_025358525.1 Chloroflexota bacterium
TCTCCATGCCGTAGCCCGTCACTGCCGAGATGAGGACCTGGCCGGCGATAGCGGGCGCCGGCGTGTTGCCGTCGCGGGCTGTCGCTTCGATGAGGTCGGCCTTGTTGAACGCAACCAGGCGGGGCTTGTCCCCTGCTCCCAGCTCCGAAAGGACTTGCTGGACCGTGGCCCGATGCTCGGCGAAGTGGCGGTCCGAGGCGTCGACGATCTCCAGCAGGACGTCGGCGCGCGTCACTTCCTCAAGTGTGGCTCTGAAGGCGTCGACGAGCTGGTGGGGCAGTTTGTGGATGAAACCAACCGTATCGGTGACGATGGCAGACTGACCCTCGCCGAGTTTGACCTGGCGCGATGTTGGGTCGACCGTGGCAAAAAGGCGGTCCTCGGCCTTGACGACCACTTGACCGACGAGGGCGTTGAGGAGCGTCGACTTGCCGGCGTTCGTGTAGCCGACGATCGCGACGGTCGGGATCATGCGTCGGTCGCGGGCACGGGTGGCCGTCCGTCGCTGCTCAGCGACCTGTTCGACCCGTTCCTTGAACTTCTTGATACGGTCGCGAATGAGCCGCCGGTCCGTTTCGAGCTGCGACTCGCCCGGGCCTCGCGTACCGATGCCGCCACCGGTGCGCGACAGGTGGGTCCACAGTTTGGTCAGTCGCGGCAGCTGATATTCGAGCTGCGCCAGCTCCACCTGAAGCCGGCCTTCGTGCGTCTGGGCATGCTGGGCAAAGATGTCTAGGATCAGGCGCGAGCGGTCGATCACCTTGGTCTTGACGGCCTCTTCAAGGGCCCGCTGCTGGGCTGGCGACAGTTCGTCATCGGCGATCAGGACGGTGTAGCCGGTCTCCGACCTGGCCGCGACCAGCTCGTCAACCTTGCCCTTGCCGACGTAATAGTTGGGGTCGACGTGGCGGCGGTTCTGCCATTCGGCACCGACCACTTCAGCCCCAGCGGTGTCTGCCAGGGCCGACAGCTCCGCGATGGATTCCTCGGCCGTCCAGCCGGGATCGTCGCCGGTATCCACGGCTACGAGGAAGGCGCGCTCTGCCGGCGCGCTGAGATCGATCATGTCTTTCGTCATACTCGGCCAGGATAGCCGAACGGCCAAATGGGGCGCGCACTGCGCGTCCGCGCTTCTACTCCTGGCTCAGGCTCGCCAGGTAGCCCAGGGCTCTGCTGGAGGCCTCCGCGAGTGGCAGCTCGAGCGTCGAGTCCAGCCAGTGGACGTCTGGTTCGCGGCGGAACCAGGTGGCCTGGCGGCGGGCAAAGAGGAGGTTGCGGCGGGCATCCTCGGCGATCGCGTCGTCGTACGCCAGGCGGCCCTCCAGGACGGCCCGGGCCTCCGCGTAGCCGATGCCGGAGAAACTGGGCATTGAGGCGTCGAAACAGGCGACCAGGGCGCGCGTCTCGTCGATGAGGCCGGCCTCGAACTGGGCTCGGGCGCGGCTCCGGATGCGGTCACGCAGGACGGGCAGCTCGACGCTCAGACCGACCCACAGAACTGCACGGCCATATCCTCGCGGCTGCGGCAGTGGCACGTCTCCCTGGAGCCGGGCGATCTCAAGGGCCCTCACCACGCGGCGCGGGTTGTGGAGATCCACCACAGCGGCGCGCGTCGGGGCGAGGCTTTGAAGCTCCTCGACGAGCGCGGGCAGACCGCCAGAGGCCAACGCGGCCTCCACGCCGGCGCGCACTTCCGCATCCCAGGGCAGCTCATCCACGGCCAAGCCGCAAGCCACGGTCCGGAGGTAGAAGCCGGTGCCGCCGACAAGGATCGCGACTGCACCGCGGTCGGCAATCCCAGCCAGCGCCGCTGAGGCATGGGCCGCGAAATCCGCGGCACTGAACTGCCGGTCCGGATCCACGAGATCCAGGCCGTGATGCGGCACACGGGCTCGTTCCTCTGGCGTGACCTTGGCCGTGCCGATGTCCATGCCGCGGTACACCTGGCGCGAGTCGGCGGAGATGATCTCCGCGGGAATGCCGCGGCCTGCCAAGGCCTCGGCCAGGGCGAGCGAGAGAGCAGTCTTGCCAGTGGCGGTTGCGCCGGCCACCACGACCAGCGGCGGTAGCAGCGCGCCAGTCACTCTACGACGGTCGTGGCCACGCCGGGGCTGGGTCCGATGGGAGTGGCGACGACGCGCCCACGTAGCGCGAACGGACCGGCGTAATCGATGTGGACGATCACGGCGCGCCCGATAAGCTCTGGGTCGCCCGCGAGGTGGACGAGCTTGTTGTGACGGGTCCTGCCAGCCAGCGCCACGCTCCCCTCCCCTGCCGTGCCGGCCAGGTCCGGAACGCCCACGCCGGCATAGTCCAAGCCGGGTTCGGCGGCCGTATCGGCGTCGTCAGGCGCGATGGACACGACCGCAACTTGGCGCTGTGGAGTGATCCGTTCCACGAGTACCTCCACGTCGCGACCGAGCCACTCGCGGTTACGCTCCAGGCCGATCGTGTGCTGGCGGGCCAACAGTTCGTTGAGGCGGCGGCGCTTGACGGCAGGCGGAACGTCGTCGGCCAAGCGGAGGGCCGGAGTGCCCGGCCTTGGAGAGTAGGCGGCCGCGAAGACGGTGTCGAAGCGGATCTCCTCGAGGGCCGCCAGGGTGGCCTGGAACTCGGCCTCCGTCTCGCCGCAGAAGCCGACAATCACGTCGGTGGAGACGGCGATGCCGGGCACGGCCTCTCGAATTCGTGCCAGCCGCAGCTTGTAGTGAGCCAGCGTGTACTGCCGGCCCATCCGCTGGAGCATCGCGTCGTCGCCGGATTGGATGGGCAGGTGCAGATGCTCGGCCACCGACTCACACGACGCCATGGCGTCGATCAGTCGGTCGGAGAGATCCCACGGGTGCGAAGTTATGAAGCGCAGGCGCGAGATCGCCGGACCTCCGTCGGCGCCCCGGATGCCATCGATGACGCACAGCAGCTCGGCCAGGTCGGGCCTCGACTGCAGGTCCAGCCGCCGCCCCGCTGACCGCTCGGTTTCGATGTGAGCGAAGCGTTCCTCGGCCGGCAGATCGTGCCCGTAGCTGTTGACGTTCTGCCCGAGCAGTGTCAGCTCGACGAAGCCAGCCTCGGCGATGGACCGTGCTTCGGCCACGATGTCGTCGAATGGGCGGCTCCGCTCCGGCCCGCGGCTGAACGGGACGATGCAGTAGGTGCACGTCTTGTCGCAGCCGTAGACGATCGGCAGCCAGGCCGAGAGCGTTGAGGAACGGGCGACCCGGTCCTCGGCGAGGGCTGTCGAGCGCGAGGCGGCCAACCGATCGGCCGCACTGACGGGCCGACCGCTGACGACGGTTGTGGCGGCGGTGGAAACAGTCTGCAGGCCGATGGGAGCCTGAGCGGAGACGAGCCCCAGGCGCAGCGCCAGCTCCGGCTCCTCGTCCGGACGCAGGAACATGTCGACAGCCGGGAAGCGTCTGGCGAGGCCATCGCGCTCCGACTCACGGACGCCACAGCCGGTCAGAACGACCCGCATGCCCGGTCGGGCGCGCTTGAGAGCGGTCAGCAACCCCTGGCGGCCGATCACCTTGGCCTCGGCGTGCTCACGCACGGCGCAGGTGTTGATGACGACAAGATCAGCCGCTTCTAGCGACGGCGAGCGCAGACAGCCGGCCGCGAGCAGCTGGCCGGCCATCTCTTCGGAATCGCTCTGGTTCATCTGGCAGCCCAGGGTCCAAATGAAAAAGCCCGGCAGACTGTGGGTTTCGGGTCGAAACTCGGCCACGCCCGGGTCGACACTCGGGGGGGCCGCGGGTGCGCCGCCGAGAAGACGGGGCCGCAGCGACATGGGTGCGCCAGGCGTGTCTTGCGGGCGAACCGTCATCGAGCCTGCGCTCCTGGCTCGCTCTCCACGCCGGGGCGACCGAGGGCGGCAAAAAGGGCCGTTGCGTCGGCATCGGGCACGTACAGGTTGGCGTACGCCTGGGCGTATGTTTCGCCGTCGCCGTGGTAGTCGCTCCCGCCGGTCCGAACCAGGCTCAGCTCGCCTGCCAGGGCGTCAAGATGCGCGATCGTCTCGGCGTCAAAGTGGCGGTAGTGGACCTCGAGGCCGCCGAGGCCGCCTTCCTTGAGCTCCCCGACTAGTTCACGCCGCTCGGGCGCATCGGCAAAGTGGGCCAGCGAGGCCAGGCCGCCAGCCTTTCGAATCGCGGCGATGGCCGCCATCGGCCCCATCCCGTCTCGGGCCACGTACCCGGGCCGGCCACGGGCAAGCAGGCGCTGCATCGCATCGTCCACGGACGAGGCGTGGCCGGCTGTCACCAGGCAGCGGGCAATTTGGGGGCGGCCGAGGGACGCGCCAGGAGCTGCACCGGACTCGGCCAGGTATCGCTCCACTTGTTCGTCGACGGCAAGGCCAAGCTCGCGCAACCGTTCCACGATGCGCTTGAAACGGCTCATGCGATATCCACGCTGACGCTCCAGGGCAGCTTCGAAGGCATCGTCGTCGAC
>JANYJI010000252.1 GCA_025358525.1 Chloroflexota bacterium
GGTTGGGACCGCCCGCCGCCCGCCGCGGGCCGGGGCCGAGCGCCTCGAGACGAGACGCCCCACGCCCGCTGCGGGCTATCCCTCCGCAGGACTCTCGATTTGGGCCGCGAGCGCCGCGTTCCATTCCGGTGGCGGTCCGCCTGCCGGTCCCGTGGGGCCCTGGTAGCCGGGCAATTCGGCTCGCGGGGTGCCTATGTCGTGGATGATCCCGGGGTCGCCCATTTCCACAATGCGCAGCGGCACTCCCTCGGCAACGAGTTCCGCCACGGCCTCCCAGCCGTGCAGGCCCACCTTCTCAGCCAGCCGCGCTGTCAGCGAGGCCGGCACGAGGATCGGGAAACCTGGCTGTCCAAGGAAGGACGGCCGAACGATCGAGCCCGGTGTGACTCCCGACGCCTCCACCAGCGACGTCACCGTCTCCGGATCCACCCACGCGTACCGGAATGGCCACAGCAAAGCGGCTGTCGTTTTGGAAACCGCCGCAATTGCCGCCCGCACCCCAACCACGAACCAAGCACTTCCCGGCGTCTGACCGTCCGCCGGGTGCGCAACCACGGCCGGCAGGTCAGTCAGCGCGCCACGCAATTCAGCCGATGGCTCGACACAGACGGCCACGATCGGGAACGCCCCGCCGGCCCAAGCGGCGTGGACAAGGCGTCGGATGACTGGCTCGCCGTCCGCGTTGGACAGGGCCGCGGTGACATCGGGGACCAGGACGATTGCAGCGACCGTCATTTCGGGGACCTCCTGGCGGCGAGTTTAGCGCCACTCAATCGAGGGGTCCGCAGCGGCGATGCTCGGTCTCGCGCGGCGGCCAGGCAGTGTGAAGGTTGCGAATCGCCGACTTGTGCGACAATCCTTGAGCCCATGACTGACTCACCTCGCCTCGCCCTGCCCACCGAAAAGCCCGAACAGGCCACGCGCCTGGACATTCGGAACGTCGCCATCGTCGCACACGTAGACCACGGCAAGACAACCCTGGTCGACGCGATGCTGCGTCAATCCGGCGCGTTCCGGGCCAATCAGGTCCTCATCGACCGCGTCATGGACTCCAACGACCTTGAGCGGGAGAAGGGGATCACGATTCTCGCCAAGCAAACCGCGGTGGACCACGACGGCATCCGTCTGAACATCGTCGATACTCCCGGCCACGCCGACTTCGGCGGTGAGGTCGAGCGCAGCCTGAACATGGTGGACTCGGTTCTGCTGCTGGTCGATGCGGCCGAAGGGCCGCTCCCGCAGACGCGCTACGTCCTCCAGAAGGCGATGTCGCACCACCTGCCAGTGGTCGTGGTCATCAACAAGATCGACCGCTCGGACGCCCGCGCGCCCGAGGTGCTGGATGCCGTTTACGAGCTGTTCATGGACCTCGGCGCGGACGAGCACCAGATCGACTTTCCAGTGGTCTACACCAACGCCAAAGCCGGTACCGCGACGATGGACCTGGCCCATCCGGGCACGGATCTGAGGCCGCTATTCGATCTCATGATCCAGCACACGCCGGCGCCCCAGTACACACCAGGTCATCCCCTGCAGCTGCTGGTCACCAACCTCTCGGCCAACGACTACGTCGGTCGCATGGCGGTCGGACGCGTCTGGAACGGTAGCGTGAAGATGGGCCAGCGCATTGTCATCGTTCGGGAAGAGCCGGAGACTGCGGCCGGATCCATCGAGCCGGGCCGGACCGTGACGCTAACCGGAACCGTGACCAGCCTGACCACGGCCCACGGCATCGAACGGGTGGACATCGAAGAAGCGGGTCCGGGCGACATCGTCGCCCTCGCAGGCATCGCGGAAGTCACGATCGGCGACACCATTACCGACCCTGGCGATCCGCGGCCGATGGCTCGCCTGGACATGGACGCGCCGACTCTGCACATGACCTTCGGCGCGAATACCTCGCCGCTCTCCGGGCGTGAGGGCAAGTTCGTCACGACTCGCCAGATCAAGAACCGTCTGGACAAGGAAGTTCTGGGCAACGTGTCGATCGAATACTCGGCCACCGATTCGGCTGACACGTACGAGGTTCGCGGCCGCGGCGAACTGCAGCTGGCGATCCTGATCGAGCAGATGCGACGCGAAGGCTTCGAGATGCAGGTGAGTCGTCCGGAAGTCATCCTGCACGAGGTAAAGGGCGAGGTTCAGGAGCCGTACGAGCGGATTACCGTGGACATCCCGCCGGACTTCATCGGCCCGGTCCAGCACGCTCTGGCCGACCGAAAGGGTCGCCTGGAGCAGATGAGTTTGGATGCCGACGGACGAGTTCGCATGGAATACGTGATCCCGGTCCGGGGCCTCATCGGCTTCCGCGGGCAACTGCTCACGGATACGCGCGGCACCGCGTTGATGCACCAGATCGGCGAGGGCTACGGCCCGTGGGCGGGCGAGGTCACGCATCGCACCACCGGCGTTATCGTGGCAGACCGTTCGGGCATATCCAACGCCTACGCGATGTTCAACCTGCAGGAGCGCTGCCAGTTTTTCATCGGATCCGGCGCCGACGTGTACGAAGGCATGGTCATCGGCGAGAACTCGCGCAACGAAGACATGGACGTCAACGCGATCAAGGAAAAGAAGCAGACGAACATGCGCACGCACTCGCACGACGAGGCGCTGCGGCTGACTACGCCGCGCGAACTCACGCTCGAGGCGGCGATCGAATTCATTGGCGGCGACGAGCTGGTCGAGGTGACACCCAAGTCGATCCGGCTGCGCAAGCGCGTCCTCTCCCAGCACGATCGACGCCGTATAGCAGGCCGCGAATACGAGCGCACCATCGGGGATCGCTGACTCACCCTTCAGGCCTCATCGCTCAGGGGCAAGCCTGCTCCATATGATCCAGACAGATCTCGCGGGCGGCGTGGATGGGTCGTGTCCCCAGACTTGGTGTAACAGCAGGTAGGCCGTGAAAAGAAACGGCCACCGCGTCATCCTCGCGTCGTTGGAAGTGAGAAACCGACGACGAAAGGGACACCACGATGGCCGACGACAGCATGGCTTTGCTCGATGGCGTTCGCAAGGCGATCGAGGATGGCGACGGTGACTTCCTGCGCGAGGCGGTCCACCTGCTCGCGCAAGGGGTGATGGAAGCGGAGGTGACTGAGCTCACGGGCGTGCCGAAGGGCGAGCGGGCACCAGACCGCAGACTGACGCAGCGCAACGGGTATCGCGAGCGCCGCTGGGACACCCGCGTTGGGATAATCGATCTCTCGATCCCGCGCGTTCGCGACGGCAGCTACTTTCCCTCGCTCCTCGAACCTCGCCGACGGGCCGAACGAGCCCTCCTCGCGGTCGTCCAGGAGGCATACGTTCTCGGCGTCTCAACGCGCCGGGTCGACGATCTGGTGGCGAGCTTGGGCATCACCGGCATCAGTCGCAGCGAAGTAAGCCGCATCTGCGCGGCACTCGACGCCGAGGTCGAGACATTCCGGCGGCGTCCCTTGATCGAGGCCTATCCCTATGTCTTCCTCGACGCCACGTATCTCAATGTCCGTGAGGCCGGCCGAGTGGTATCGATGGCAGCCCTGGTGGCGACAGGCGTGGCCATGACCGGCGAGCGCCGGGTGCTCGGGATCGAACTCTCCGCGGGCAACGACGAGGGCAGCGCCTGGCCGGCGTTCATCCGCTCCCTGGTCGGCCGTGGCCTCCACGGCGTGCGCCTGGTCATCAGCGACGATCACGCAGGCTTGGTCAAGGCGATCCGAGAGCAGCTGCTTGGTTCGGGCTGGCAGCGTTGCCGAGTGCACTTTTCCCGCAACGCCCAGGATCTCGTGCCCCGATCGGCCCGGGGCATGATCGACAGCGCGGTCCGGGCCGTGTTCGAGCAGCCCGACGAAGGTGCCGCCCACGACCAGCTCGGCCACATCGCCGATGGTTTGCGGACCAAGTTCCCGGCAGTCGCCCAACTGCTTCTCGACGCCGAGCCCGACATCCTGGCCCACTTCGCGTTTCCCGAGACCCATCGCCGCCAGATCCGGAGCACCAACCCGCTCGAGCGTCTCAACAAGGAGATCAAGCGCCGAACGGCGGTCGTGGGCATCTTTCCCAACCGAGCCAGCGTCATCCGCCTCGTCGGCATGATCCTGGCCGAGCAGGACGACGAGTGGCAGGACGGCCGGCGCTA
>JANYJI010000119.1 GCA_025358525.1 Chloroflexota bacterium
CGATGTAGTCGCACTCCATCCATCGCACCGTCCGAGCACGCCCGACGAATGTGGCGTGGTCCGGATCTAGGGGCCGGATCCGCTGGTGCATGGCCTGGCTTCGGAAGCCCAGGCTGTCGAGAACGTCACAGATGGCCGCCACGGTCACCCCCTCGGGGATCTTCACGGGTTCGTCAAGCGCTGGCATCGAGTCCTCGACTTCTGGTTGGTCCCAATTACGAAGCCGGGCCGGAAGGCTACGCAGAAGCCTGCAAGATGCCGTCCTACCCGTTTCGTACGACTGAACGCCGTTTAGTGAGCGCGAATTGGGAAAAGTCTACCCAGCTTGTCAAGGCCGTGCGAATCCCTCCTTAGCTCCCGCGAACCGAGCCCATTCCCGCTCGAAAGGGGGGTCACCAGGCACACTTGACAGGGACGGCTAGAGTGAAGGCCATTCGCGGTAACGAAACTACGTTCGTCTGTACGAAATGCAGGAAGCAGCAACGATGATCCCAGCTACGACCTCAGCTGATGGCGAGAGGCCCGCGGGGCACCTCATTGACGTGTTGTGGCACCTCGGCCTCATCCCGGCGGTGCAGCTCCCGACACCAGGCATGGCCGTGCCGCTCGCGGACGCACTGCTCGAAGGCGGCCTGCCGATCATCGAAGTGACCTTCCGCGCCGCGGGCGCCTCAGAAGCCATCCGGGAAGTCCGGACTTCGAGGCCGTCGATGCTGGTTGGCGCCGGCACGGTCCTGACGGTCGAACAAGCGGAAGCCGCGCTGGATGCAGGCGCCCAATTCATCGTTGCGCCCGGCACCAACGCTCAGGTCGTCGATTACGTCCTGGGTCGCGGCGGACTGATGTTCCCCGGCGTTGCGACGCCCTCGGAGATAGAAGCGAATCTCGATCGCGGACTCCGCGTTCTGAAGCTCTTTCCGGCGGGGGTGCTAGGCGGCGTCGACTTCCTGCGGGCGATGAGCGGCCCGTACAAACACGTCAGCTTCGTGCCAACGGGCGGCGTGTCCGCCGCCAACCTCGCTGATTACCTTTCGCAGCCGAACGTCCTCGCATGCGCCGGCACCTGGATTGCCCCGCCGGCATTGCTCAAGCCCGATACCCTCGGCGCCGTGGTGCTTGCCACAAGAGCTGCCGTAGAAATCGTGCGCTCAGTCCGGCCGAAGGGTGAACCGGTCACCGCCGACACCGTGGCTGCGGCACTGGGGAGGTCCGGGCATGCCAACAACGACTGACGCGAACTCGGTCGACGGGATCGGATCGGAACCTGCCGACCGCAGGTCCAATAGAACCGGCGAGCCCAACGGTGCCGTCGACAAGGCGATCTCGGTCCTGGAGGCGCTCGTGAACAGTGCTCCGGTGGCCCAGCTCGCGACGATCTCAGCCGAGTCCGGGGTGAGCAAGTCGAACGCCCACGCGATCCTGGGAACCCTGGTCCGTCGAGGGTACGCTCGAAGCGGCGGCAACGGCGCGTACGAACCGGGCCCAAAGATCCTAGCCCTGGCGGGCCGGGTCCTCTCGACGCTGGATTTCTCCAGCCATGCGCGGCCTTCCTTGATGGCGCTACATGATCGCTTTCCTCAAGTTGCGGTCCATTTCGGTGTGCTTTCGGGCTCCGATCTCGTGTACGTCGACAAGCTCGACGCCAGGCGCGCGTACCGCATGGCATCCACCGTCGGCATGAGGCTCTCGTTCCACTGCACCGCCATGGGCAAGGCCGTGCTGGCCGAACTGCCGCCGGAAGCGAGGCGCTCTCTGGTTTCGTCGGACCTTCTTCCGCATACGCCTCACACCATCACCGACCTCCATGAACTGGACCTCGAGTTGGAACGGGTGGCCGCGGCCGGCTTTGCCGTCGACAACGAAGAGAACGAGGAAGGGGTGCGGTGCATCGCCGCGGCCGTTTTCGGATCTCTCGGTCGTGTCGTCGGCGGGGTGAGCATCTCGGCCCCCGCCTTTGAACTCAGTCGGCTCGCAGTCGAGGGCGTGGCTTCGTACGTGATGGAAGCCGCGGCGGAGATATCTCAATCCTTGGGGGCAACCGAGTCCGTCATCGATGGTCGGCGCCAGCTGGCGGCCAGCCTTCGAGTCGCTACCCCAAACCCAGTCCGCGGACAGGAACCACCAACGCCATCTCGCCCGATCTGACTAACCGCGCAACGGCACCGCGAGCAGTGGCCCAACCAACTCGCAGGAGGACTCCATGGGTTGACGAAGTCGAAGACACCTAGCCGGGGGGTTCGGAGGGGCTTGCGTCCTCCCGAGACGACGCAAGCCTGATATGGGAAAGAGGAAGCAATGGATTCAAAGATGGCTACGCGTAAGGTGCTGGCCGTGGCAGTGACGGGCATGCTGGTCTTCGGCGCCTGCAGCAATGCAGCCGCGACACCGGCTCCCACCACGCCACCGGCAACACCAACGACACAGGCCACGACCGCAACGACCTCAAGCCAGCCGAGCGCGGCCGTTACGACCACATGCGCGTCACTGGCGACCCAGTACGCAGACCTCAAGACGAAGACCTACGTCATCGCGCTTGATGGCGATTCCCCGCCGGATGAGTACACAGACCCCAATGATCCGACCAAGATCATCGGCGGCGACGCGGACGTGATCCGAGACGTCATGACTTGCCTGGGGCTCGACAGCAAGCTCCAAGTGATCGCGTTCTCCGGCATCATCCCGGCGATCGCCGGCGGCCAGGCGGACATTCAGGCTTCGGCCATGTCCTACACCGCCGCTCGCGCAGAGCAGAACAACTTCGTGACGTTCGAGAAGAATGTCACCGGTTGGATGTCTCTCAAGACGAACTTCGCCGACGTCACAACCGTCGAGGGCCTGTGCGGACATAGCGTCGCGATCCTCGTCGGCGGTACGGCACAGCTGGACGTCGACCAACTGAACAAGACGACCTGCGCCAGCAAGCCACTGTCGGTTCAGACGTTCCAGGACTCCTCGGGAATTGTTCAGGCCGTCGCCAACGGCCGCGCGGACTTCGGGAATCTCTCCCTGCTCACGCTGCAGGCTTTCATGAAGACGAACCCGCAGTTTGCGATCCGAGTGTCCGAAGACATCTTGGGTCTCGTGGAAGGCTTCTCCGTCCGGAAGACCGACACCAAGCTCCTGCAGGCACTTTATGACGCCATGACCGTTCTCCAGGCCAATGGCACCGTCGCGGCCGACTACACCAAGAACGGCATGGACGCGTCGCTCCTTCTCGAGCCGGCACAGATCCGAACCAAGTAGCAACGAAAGCTAGGCGGTGACTGTCTAGCTCCGACGGAGTCATGAACCGCGCAACGCGGGGGTCTTAGCCCTGCGGGTTGCCCATAGGTCCTCAACTCCACATCTGCCTGCGATCGGCTCTGCCTCCCCTCGGCAGAGCCGTTCGCTTCACTTTGCACAAACCGAAGGGCCGAGGAGTGGGAGGTTTGGCGTTTGGGGGTTGTCGACTTGCTTCATCTGCTCCGCGAACGACCCAGGGCTCCGCTGAGGATTGTCTTGCATGGTTCGAGTTAGGGTTTGCTGATTCCCGAATTCCTCACGACCAGCCCTTCAGATTGACAGTCAGGGGCTCCCCTGCCCACGGGCTATGCCATCGAGCAGGCATTTCTGTAACCGCTGCGTTCCGTTCGGCATCGTTCGGCCTCTTGCCCTGTTGCTACCGGCTGTTGCTACCGGTTTCGGGCAGAACAGACCTGTTTTGGGCTAACAATGGCCGATTCACGCTCAAAATCGTGGCGGAGAGGCAGGGATTCGAACCCTGGGACCTTCCGGTCTGCGGTTTTCAAGACCGCCGCAATAGACCGCTCTGCCACCTCTCCGCGGTTGCAGCCCGCACAGTTTACGCAAGTCGACTGTCGCCACGCGAGGCCGCGCGGTCGCGTCCGGGATCTGCTGGAAAAGTCGTGACGGCGTAGGCTCCTCGGCTCCGATAGATTAGGCCACTTGCTCGCGGTCGGGAATGGAGCGAGCGGCGACAAGCAAAGCGATGGCGCCACGGTCTGGACCGGATAGAGCAAGACCGCGAGCGCCGGCGATGACGAGGTCCATGACCGCCCAGGCGAGGGTGAGACAGCTCGTCTCGCCCGGGAACCGGCCGATCACCTTGGTCCGCCGCCGGACTTCTTCGAGCGAGCGTTCCAGCAGGTTCGTGGAGCGCAGTCGCTTGCGCAGGGCGAGCGGATAGGCCAGATGAACCGTGAGCGCGGGCAGATCGTCGGCCAGGCAGGCGGCCGCGGTCGGGTAGTCGCGCTCGAGCTCGCCAACGATGGCCCGCAGCCGGCTCTCGGCCTCCCCTCGACTTGTCGCGCCATCGAGCGCCGCCCAGTAGGCTCGCCGGATCCGCTCGTGGAGGAGGGGTCTCTTTGGCAGCTTGGCCAGGACGTTGCGAAGTCGATGGACCGTGCAGCGCTGCCGGTCGGCGTCGGGCCAGAGTTCGGTTATGGCCCGAATGAGTCCGGGTGCTCCATCGGATACGACCAGGAGCGGACTCGCCAGACCACGAGCGGCCAGACCACGACCCAGATCGAGCCAGTCTTCGGTTCGTTCGCGCTGGCCCAGGCAGACATCGAGCAGGACCCGCTCACCATCGAGCGTGTAGCCCCAGGCCACGAGGACGCCTTCCTTGGGCCCGTCAGGCCGGACGGGCAGATAGATTGCGTCGAGCATCAAGCTCAACAGGTGGACGCCGGCGAGGCTTTTGGCCCGAAAGGCTCGATAGCGGTCACGCAACTCGCGGCAGACATCGGACACGGCGGTCCGGCTGATGTGGGGTAGACCTGCCTCGGTCGCGAGGCTCTCGATATCGCGCGTCGAGAGACCCCGCACGTAGGCGCCGATGACGAGCGCTTCGAGTGGTCGTGTCCGGATCGCGGTCCGGCAGTCGGGGATGACCGAGCTCACGAAGCGAGTCAGGCTGTCGCGGACCTGGGGAACCTTGATTGCGACCGGACCTTCCGCGGTCGCGATCACTCGCTCCCGATGGCCGTTGCGGGAACCGCGGGCATCGGGTGCGCGCTCGAAGCGGGCTCGTTGCAGGAAGCGCTCGACCTCGTCTTCGATCGCCCGCTGAAAGACGAGCTGGGCGCCGAGGCGACCGAGCCTGCCCAGGCGCTCGATCTCATCGACCTCGCCTCCGTTCTCGAGTCGCTCGAGCAACAGCTGCTCGATCTGCGCCTCGATATGGACACTCGGGGCTATCCTTGCTTGCACGGCGTAGTCCTCCTGATGCGAACTTCCTAAGGTCCGCTTCGGAGCCTACGCCGTCTTCACTTTTACAGCAGTCTCAGGACGCCACCCGCTACTGCGGTAGCGAGCGTTCCTCCAGCGGCGTATCCCAGTGCGCCTCGAGCAGCTCCATGCGGCGCTGTTCTTCGCGCTTCAGCTTGTCGGCGTCCGGGTAGAGCCGGCGCACGATCGCGGGGTCGGTGTGCTCTGC
>JANYJI010000120.1 GCA_025358525.1 Chloroflexota bacterium
CCGGTCCGGCCCGTGCAGACCTCTTCGTACGTCGGGTTGGGCGTGAAGCCACCGGCGTAGCCGACCGATGTCGAGACAACTCCAGGCAGCTGCCAGAAGAGCTTTTCGGCGCCCCAGAAGCAACCCATTCCGAACTCGGCGATTTCGGTACCGGCGCGATATGGCGGCCGAAGCGGTGCGCCGTTTACGGCGTGGCGGGCGGGGACGGGCATGGCCTCCGCGCGACCCGACAGGGCTTTGTCAGGTGAGGGCAATTTCATCTTTTTGGGATCGACGAACCAGTTCATTGGACGAGTCTACGCCGCGCCCAGTCGCCGGTCCCCTGCCCTACCGGGCGGGTCGCAGGGCGAACCGAGCCCTCCCGCAGCTAGCACCTTTGGGCCGTTGGACATCCTGCGGAAATGGGGCGACCATGCCCGAATGCGACGATCGATCCTCATGTTAGCCCTGGCCACGATCCTGACGGCCGCGGCGTGCGGCACATCGATGACGACGCCGGCGCCCTCGGCCACGAATTCCGGCTCGATGCAGATCGCCGGCCCGGTCACCTGGCCAAGCGCCCCCGGTTCGGCCGGCCTCGGTTCGACCGCTTCAGCTGCGCCCTCGACCGTCCCCGACGACACCATCTGGCTGTGCAAACCCGGCCTCAAGAACAACCCCTGCGAAGGCAGCCTCGCCACGACATCCATCGACAGCAAGGGGATCGCATCGCCCGATCCGACCGCGCCCGCCGCCGACCCGCCGATCGACTGCTTCTACGTTTACCCCACCGTTAGCCGTCAGAAGGGCGTAAACGCCGACCTGACCACCGACCCCGAAGAGACCGGCGTGGCCATCGCCCAGGCCGCCCGGTTCTCGCAGGTTTGCCGTGTCTACGCCCCGATGTACCCCCAGTTGACGCTGGCCGGCATCGCCCAGCCAAGCAAGATCGGCTACGCCTCGGCCCTGAGCGCCTACAGCGGCGTCTCCGCAGCGTTCCGCACCTACATGGCCAACTACAACCACGGTCGGGGCATCGTCTTCGTCGGCCACAGCCAGGGCGCAATGATGCTGACCGCTCTTCTCAAGTTCGAAGTCGACGCCAAACCCGAGGTGCGCCGGTTGCTCGTTTCGGCCCTTCTGATGGGCGGCAACGTGACGGTCCCGACCGGCAAATCCGTAGGCGGCGACTTCGCCAACATCCCGGCCTGCTCGTCGGCGAGCCAGACCGGCTGCGTGGTCGCCTACTCGAGCTTCGACAAGACGCCGCCGGCAGATGCCGTCTTCGGCCGAATTGCGACCGCGATCAACCCCTTCGGCCGGAGCAACGCGGGCCAGCTCGAAATTCTGTGCGTCAATCCGGCCGCGCCGGGCGGGGGGACTGCCACGCTTCAGCCCTACTTCCCGACGGCTGGCCTAACGCTGTTGCGGGGGCGCGCGGCCCCGACCCTGACGGCAGCCACTCCATTCGTGGCCTACCCGAACTTGTACAGCGCCCACTGCGTCAACTCGGGCGGGGCGTCGTGGCTGCAGATCGATCGGATCGGCGGCGCGTCCGACAAGCGGCCGGCGGTTTCGCCGAGCGACCAGCGCTGGGGCCTCCACACGGTCGATGTGAATATCGCGCTCGGCAACCTGGTCGAGCTGGTCCGGTCGGAGTCGGGCGCGTTCCACTGAGGCGCGGCGCCGCCTACTGACGCGGCAGCGGCTGCAGTACCCCGAGGGCGTTGCCTTCGGTGTCGTAGGCATATGTGAAGCGGCCGATGTTCGGGATGTCGTCGATCGGGCCGTCCGCCCTGCCGCCGGCCTTCCTGATGGCTTCGAGCGCGGCCTCCATGTCCTCGACACTAACTGTGATGATCGTCGCCTGACCCGAAGGGTCGCGCTCCTTGATCGCCCCGTTTATGCCCATGTCGCCTGCGCCGGTATTGGCCAGCCAATATGGAATTCCGCCCTCAGTGCGGTCGACGTCGCCCATCTGGCTGATCTTCCAGCCGAGAGCGGCCTCGTAGAAGCGGACGGCCCGTTCGGGGTCGTCGGCCGTGATTTCGAAATGGACAGGCCGAGACATGGTGCCTCCTTCGTGGGGCGAGCGGTCGGCGTGCAGACCGGGTGGCGTCGACACGGCCGCGAATGGCGCCGATGAGCCAGCGTAGTCGCGCCCGATCGGCGCAACAGGGCCGCCTCCGCGCCGATGCATCTGACGGGTCGGCCCCTAGAGACCGCGCTGGCGGAGTCGCGTGACAACGGCCGGCAGCCAGCGATCCAGGTACGCGGCGTCGTAGCGGGCCCGGGTCGTGGCCGAGGCCGTGGCGCGATCAAAGGGCGAGGCGTCGGCCAGGGCATCCGCCACGGACCCGTACACCCCGCCAGCCACGCCGGCCACCAGGGCCGCACCCAACGCGGCGGCCTCGTCGGTCCGGACGACCTCCAGACGGCCGGGGCCCAGGGCAGCCTTGGCGATCACCCAGCGGTGGTTCCGGGCCCCGCCGCCGGTCAGCTTCACGCGGTCCAGCCGCGTCTCTGTAATGCGGGCAAGCTCATCGAGCATCCATCGGACGTGATAAGCGGCACCATCCACCACGGCCGCGGCCAGGTCCGGCAGGCCATGCGTTTCGCGCAAACCCACGATCTCCAGAGTGGCCGAGGGGTCGTAATGTGGCGCCGTCCGCCCGCGCAGATACGGCAGCACAATCGGCTCCACCGGCCCGGAGCCGGCCTGCTCGAGGAGAGCGATGAAGTGCGCGTATCGTTCGGGCTCGATGCCCCGCCCCCCCGCCCCGTTCACGTGACCCGGCCCGCTCGAATTGCCCGGGTCGCTCGGGTCGCCCGGGTCGTCTGTCCGGCCCTCGACCCCGGGCAGGAACGTGTCAAGGAACCACTCCACGAGCGCCCCCGACGATTGCAGCCCACCGGCCACGTAGGCCAGCCCATCGACGGCATGGCAGCCGGTCGAGAAGCCGCCCCGGCGCACCTCCTCGGTCAGGGTTGGCGCTGCGGTAACGAGCAGCGTGGCTTCGGCGCTGCCCATCGAGTCGAGCGCATCGCCGACCTTGGTTACGCCCGCCCCGATGGCCGCGGCCAGATGATCGTGGCCCGCAACCACCACGGGCGTCCCCGCCGGCAGCCCCAGCCGAGTGGCGGCCGCCACAGTCAGTCCACCCACCGCCTGGCCGAGCGGCAGCACGATCGGCATCTCCCCGGGCGTAAGGCTGGCGAGAGCGAGCAACTCGGCGTCCCATGCACGCGCCGTAACGTCGAAAGCGAGCGTCCGGCAGGCGAGCGACGCGTTCGTCCCAAGGTGCCCCGTAAGGTCGAGCGCGACAAGTTCCGCGACGCCCGCCCAGCGGCGCAAGCGCGTGAACTCGGCCGCCTTGTGTTCGCGCAGCCAGAGCAGCTTGGAGAGCGTGTACTTGGGGTCCGGTCGCAGGCCCGTCCGGGCGAAGAGCGGGGCCGCGCCTATCTGCCGCTCCAACCAGGCTGCCTGACGCTCCGGGCGCGGATCGTGCCAGGCGAGGATGTCGCCGACCGGCGCGTTACGTCGATCTACCGGGACCCCGGACTCGGCCATGCTGGCGATGCCAATGGCCACGGGCTTCCGCCCGTTCGACGCGGCGGCCACGCCCACGCACTCCGCGATGGCGGACGACACGGCAGCGAGCAACTCGCTGGGACGGTGGAATGCGCCACCGCCACGTACAGCGTGGGTCTCTGTGACTCTCCGCGCGGCGTGGATGACGCCACCCTCGGGGGTCACGAGCGCAGCCTTGATGTGCGTCGAACCTACGTCGACCCCTATCAGACTCCGCGAATTGGCATGGCTTCCTGCAGGCATGCCCTAATCATGCATCCGCCGATGCGCTGATTTCGGGCAGCCGAGGCAAAGCCGCCCCACCGAGCATCGAGTGGAGGGTGCGTTCGGGTGGCCGTAGCCGGGCGCGGGGCTCTACGATGGAGTTGATTCCAGCGAGACCCCTGCGATAGAGGTGATGCGATGGCCGGCCGAAGCGAAGGACTACGCCTCGAGCCGCTTTGGTCCGCACCTGAGGCTCCGATCGCTGCGGTCGACGCCCGGGGGGGCCTGCTGCCTCCGGCACTAGCCGAGCGATACGAAGGCGACCTGACCGTCAACCTCCAACTCGATAGGCCCACGATCGTCGCCAACTTCGTCTCCAGCCTGGACGGCGTGGTGGCTCTTGGCCCGAGTGAGCCGAACACCGGCGGCGGCGAGATCAGCGGCTTCTCAGAAGCAGACCGATACATGATGGCCCTACTGCGCGGGCTGGCCGACGTAGTGGTTGTCGGCGCAGGCACGCTGCGCGTGGGCCGTCGCCATGTCTGGACCGCCGCGCATCTTCAGCCCGCCCTCACCGACGCGTTCGCGGCTTGGCGCTCTGAGCTTTGGCTTACGCCCCAGCCGACCACCATCATCGTGACCGCCAGCGGCAACCTTGACGCGACGCACTCCGGGCTGAACGCACCCGACGTGCCGGTGATCTTAGTCACCACCCAGGACGGCGCCGACCACCTGGCCAGGCTACGATTTCCGCCGAACGTTCGAATCCAGGTTGTCGGCGAAGGGGCGCGGGTTCCAGCCGGAGCGCTCCTCGAAGTCATCCGCGGCACGGGCGCGAGACTGGCCCTGTGCGAGGGTGGGCCTCATCTGTTCGGCGAGCTGCTGCGGTCGCGGCTCGTCGACGAGCTGTTCCTGACGATGGCCCCCCAGGTGGCCGGCCGCGATGCCACTGTCCATCGTCTCGGGCTCGTGGAGGGCACGAGTTTCGGCGGCGGCCTTGGGCGCTGGGCGACGCTTTCCGCGATCCGCCGCGCCGGCGACGACCTCTTCCTCCGCTACCGCTTCGGGCCGTAAGCCGACCCACGGGCCCGGTTCTCGCTCCCGCGCCTAAGCCGGCCACTCCACGCCTCCAACGGCGGGCGCGCGCCGACGCACCACTCGTCGCCAGAGACTCGGGCCATGCGTTCGTCCCGCCTGTGACGCCTCCTTGCCGTTTCGTGTCCTTCGGACCGCCGCCCAAGGGCCCGCGAGGCTTAAGATGTACGGGTCGTCAATAGCGCGGCCGCTTCCTTTGGCTGCGCCTGAACATCCACGGAAGGCACGCATGAGTCGAACCCCGCGCATCGGCATCCTCACCGGAGGCGGCGACGTCCCCGGCCTCAATTCCGTTATCAAGAGCGTCGTCTATCGAGCAACCGAACTGGGCTACGAAGTCGTGGGCATCCGGCGCGGCTGGGAAGGCCTGACCCACATGAAGCCGGGCCCCGGCCTGGATGCGGATTACATCGTTCCGCTCGATCGCACCAACACCCGCTCAATCGATCGAACCGGCGGCACCTGGCTGCACACGTCCCGAACCAACGCTCGCAAGATGAAGGCCGGCAAGCTCCCGGCGCACATCGCGCCAGATCGTCTCGCGCAGCTCGAGGTCAAGGAGGGCGTCTACGACTTCACGCCGGTCGTCCTCGACAACATCGAGAAGCTCGGCCTCGACTACCTCATCCCGATCGGTGGCGACGACACTCTGAGCTTCAGCCAGATCCTCGCCGACAACGGCATCAAGCTGGTCGCCGTGCCCAAGACAATGGACAACGACGTTCAGGGCACCGAGTACTGCATCGGGTTTTCGACCGCGATCACCCGGGCCAAGGACGCGATCAACCGCCAGCGAACCACCCTCGGCTCTCACGAGCGGATCGGCGTCTTCCGCATCTTCGGTCGCGACGCGGGCTTCACGGCCCTGTACACGGCTTACGTCGCCAGCGCTCGCTGCCTGATCCCCGAGTTCGAGTTCGATCTCGACCACCTGGTCGAGCTGCTGGTCGCCGACAAGAAGAACAACCCGAGCCACTACTCCTTCGCCATCGCCGCCGAGGGCGCGATGTGGAAGGGCGGCGAGATGGCCGAGTACGGCCCGGCCGACTCCTTCGGACATAAGCACAAGGCCAACATCGCCGAGGTCCTCGCCTCGGAGATCCAGGCCCGATCCGGCGAGGAGACGCTGGCCAGCGAGCTTACATACGATCTCCGCTCCGGCGACCCGGACGCGGTCGACTCGATGGTCGGCATCACCTTCGCCAACGTAGCCATGAATCTCATCGCCGACGGCGTGAGCGGCCGCATGGTCGCCATCCGCGGCGGCAAGTACAGCCACTCCCCCCTCCCGAACCCAGACCAGGGCCCGCGCTCGGTCAACATCGCCACGATGTACAACACCGATCGCTACCGTCCGATCTATACCAGCCGCGAGGGGCTGCCGCTCTTGCTGGGCATCCCAGTGCCCGAGGATCCGACCCTGGCCAGCTAACCCGCCTCCCGCAAGGGACTCGAGGGCCTCGGCTTTCACCGGGGCCTTGGTTCATCCGCCGACGGCCGCCGAGGCGCCCGTTTGACAACAGGGCACCAGGAAGGCACGGTTCACGCGTGACGACTTCATCATCCCCAGCCCCTCTCCTCAGCGGCCGCGAACTGCTGCTCGCCAATAGCCTCGCCGTCGAGGGCCCAATCCTGTGGGGCCGGCCCGTGGGCGGTAGCGGCCCGGGCGTCTTCATCGTTGAGTTGCCCGCCCCGCAGCCCAAGGTCGCGGTAGACCCAAACGCGATCCGCGAGTGGCTCTCCCGCGCGCCGAACCTGCGCCTCGACGGCAAGCAGCCTTCGGTCGCGGAGCTGCAGACTCGCCTCGCCTCGTTCTGGCTGCCCGGCCAGTCGATCCTCTTCATCGGATCGAGCTTGAAGTCCGTCGCCGCCCGCCTCACCAGCATGTACAAGACACCTTTGGGCGAACGACGCCCGCAACCGACCGGCTACTGGCTCAAGACCCTCCACGACCTCGGCAAGGCCCGTATCTGGTGGGCTCCCACGTCGGACCCGGAGCTTTACGAGGACCAGCTGATCGAGGCCTTCGTCAAGACCTCTGGGGCGCTGCCGTATGCGAACAACGTTGCCCCCGGTGGGCAGGGTCGACAGCACGGCTTGACCTCACCCCTCCACGACGAAGGAGCCCCCAAGCCGGTCAAGATCACCAAGATCACCGTTCTGCCCGACGCCAACGAGGACGAGATGGAGTTGAGCAGCACCCGTATCAGGGGCAGCGCCACCCGACCAGCCGCCCTGGCCAAGCCCTCACGCACCAGGACGACGCCCCGCAAGGTGGTTGTCAAGCCGATGCCGCAGACCGGGCCCTCGGCCATCGAGAAACCCGTCGTGCGTCGCTCGTCGAAGACCGCCGCCAACTCTCGCCCAGCCTCGGCCAAGACGCATCTCACCGCCGAGGGCCTCGCCGCCCTCAATGCCGAGCTGGATGAACTCACCACGCTGCGCCGACCCGAGGTAATTGCCCGCATCAAGGCGGCCCGCGAGCTTGGCGACCTCCGCGAGAACGCCGACTACGAGGCCGCCCGCAAGGAGCAATCCTTCCTGGAGGGCCGAGTCCAGCAGCTCGAGCAGATGATCAAGGTCGCCGTGATCATCGAGCACGGCGCCGAAAGTGGCGCTGAGGTGACGCTCGGCGCCACCGTCGTAGTAGAGACTGACCGCCACGGCGAGGAGACATTCACGATCGTGGGCTCGGCCGAGGCCGATGCCGCGGCCGGCAAGATCAGCTACACGTCGCCGATCGGGCGAGCGCTGATGGGCAGGCGGCCCGGCGAGACAATCCGGGTTCAGATTCCGTCGGGCACGCTCGACTTCAAGGTAACCAAGGTCCGATAGTCGGGGCTTGCCTGCGAATGGCGCCTGGGGCGCCGCGGGCTCCGGCTCCGGAGTACTCGCGGGGTCGCGAGACGGGACTCAGGCCGAAGCCACGAAGACCGGAACGTCGCCGATCATCAGGATCCTGTCGGGCCCGAGCTCGGCCCGGCTGCCGTCGACAACGAGCGAGACGCTGACGTCCCCCGAGACGGAGACCATGGGCGACCCGACGGCCGCCCGCCCATTGAAGTACACGTCGCGCTGGATCGCCGGCGTTCCGTCGCCGTAGATGAGCAGCTGGTTCATGGGGTGTGCCGGATCGATGGCGCCAGGCGGAAGGCTGAGTCGAACAGGATCGATCACCTGCCAGGCTGTAACGCCGAGCTGCTCCACGAAAACGTGAAACCCGCCGTTGGTCGGGACCGCCTCAACCACCGGCAACGAGCCGCTGAAGTGAACGACCACGCGCGGCGTATTGGACCACCCCGCCAGGCCGAATCGATCGAACCTGACCTCGACCGGCGACTTGGACGTCCGGATGTCGACGGGCAGGGCCACTATCCAACGATCCGACTCCGTCTCGATCGAGGCCAGCCTGTCTGAGATGAGACGGCTCACGGCCGGGCCGGCCAAAACGATGGCGCCCGTAGCAGCGTTCGAACCGTTGGCCTGGGCCATGGTCACCAGGGGCACGAACTCGCCCGCATACGAGCCTGCCTTCAGACCGAGCTTGTTGGCAGCCAGGGCGTAGTAGATGGCCCTGCCGGTCTGCAGTCGGACCTCGAGTCCCGGCACAGGCTTGACCTGGACTGTCGAACCGTCGTCGGCATAGTAGGTCAAGCCGACGTCCGTCTGAGCGAAGCCGGTGGGGTGCATCGTGGGCAGGGAAGAGGCAGATGGTGGGGCGGAGCCGACCGGCTCTTGGGTGCCCGGAATGCCGCTGCCGAGGGCTAGCGATGGGGCGATTGTCGGCGACGCGCTCAGACGCGGAGTGCCGCTCGCCAGAGGCCTCGTTGCCGAGCCACGAGAGGCCATGCCGCCTCCCGAAAAGCCCGAGTCGAAGACAAGGGCCGCGACGCCGATTCCGATGAGCGCCAGTGACGCTCCAGACATACCCGCGACAACCCGTCGGCTTGCTTTCATTGATTGGCAACTCCGGCTGCGGAGAATCCGCTCCAGTCTAGCTGGACCCGGGCTCTCCGAGCCTACCCGGGCGACGGTGCCGAATGGCCCGCCTCCGACGGGCTGATGGCACTCCCGGACATCGAAGTCAGAAATGCATGCTGGCGCAATGGACGATTACGCTGCTGTCATCGCCATACTCAACCACACATGGTTCGGGTCCGAGCTTGCGCCCGAGACCCAGGAGCGCCTTGCGAGGCTCGGCACACTTCAAGATTTCGAGGCGGATGAGGTGATCCTCCAGGAGGGAGAGGACGCCACGGACATGGGGATCCTGCTCTCCGGGCGTCTCGCCCTGCGGACCCACGTCCCGGGTCGCGGTCCGGTCACGATCCTTAGCATTGAACCTGGAGACATCTTCGGCTGGTCGGCCGTATTGGACTCGACAAAGACCCAGTCCACAGTCGTCGCAACCCAGTCCAGTCAGGCCCTCGTCATCGACGGGACGAAACTCCGGGCAGCCCTGAAGGAAGACCACGCCCTGGCGGCGAGTCTCTACCCTCGTGTCCTCCAGGCAGTCGGCCGACGCCTCCGAGCGACCAGGCTTCAGCTCCTCGATTTGTTCGCCCGCTGACGCCGGTCAACGGCCGGATTCTCCAACGCTCTGCCAGGAGGTCATCCGAGTCGTGATCACAAGCCCCGCCCCCGGCCAGACGGCAGCGGCCAGGCAGTGGTTCCTCGCCCGGACGGACCTCGCCTCGCTGGTCGACGGCATTCGCGCCACCGGCCGTCGACTCATCGGCCCGACGGTTCGCGAGGGCGCGATCGTCTACGACGACATCCACTCGGCCGCCGACCTGCCAGCCGGCTGGCGTGACGAGCAGTCCGCCGGACGCTACCGGCTGGAGCGCCGCACCGACGACCGGGTCTTCGGCTACACGGTGGGCCCAACGTCCTGGAAGCGCTTTACCTTCCCGGCAAACCTGCCGATCGCCACGGCCCACAGAACGGCCACGTTCGGTTTCGATCAGCCGGTCCCGGAAGTCACGCCGATGGCATTCTTGGGTGTGCGTGCCTGCGAGCTGGCCGCCCTCAACGTTCAAGACCGTGTCTTCTTGGGCGGGCAGTTCACGGACGAGGACTTCCGAGCCCGCCGCGCGGCCGCGTTCATCGTCTCGGTCCAGTGCACGACGTCGTCGAGCACTTGTTTCTGCACCTCGATGGGCACCGGGCCCGAGGTTCACGGCGGCTACGACATCCTCCTGACCGAAATTGACGAGGGCTTTGTCGTCCAGGCCGGCTCGCCGGAAGGCGCCGCGATTGTGGCAAAGCTGCCGACCCGCAAACCCACGCACGCCGAGGCCGGCGCTGCGGTCGACAACGTGGAGGCCGTCCGTACCCGTATCGGCGAGCCTATGCCGATCCCCGGCATCGACGCACGGCTGAAGCTCCAACTCGACAACCCGCGCTGGGGCCAGATCGCCGAGCGCTGCGTCGAGTGCGGCAACTGCACGATGGTCTGCCCGACGTGCTTCTGCACATCGGTCATTGAGAAGTCGGACATGGACGGCAAGGTCGCCACGACCGAGCGGCAGTGGGACTCGTGCTTCGACGTCGCCTTCGCCAAGATCGCCGGCGGCGACTTCCGGGCTCGGCCGCGCGACCGCTACCGGCAGTGGCTGACCCACAAGTTCTCAACCTGGATGGACCAGTTCGGGAGCATGGGTTGTGTAGGCTGCGGCCGATGCGTGGCCTGGTGTCCGGTTGGCATCGATGTCCGCGAAGAGCTCATGATCATCGCCCCGCCCATCGCACCGGTCGTTCGGCCGGTCGCCGTGGAGCCGGTTGCTGCCAGCCCGGGCAACTTCTCGGTGGCTCGGCTCGCCTCGGTCCGCTCAGAGACCGAGGACACTACGACTCTCACCCTTACCGATCTGGACCCGGCATTCCTGCAGGGCCGGCCCGGCCAGTTCGTGATGGTCGCGCTGCCGGCCTTCCCGGCCGTGCCTATCTCCATCTCCCGCTTCCGCTCCAACGGTATCGACCTGACTATCAGGGCCGTCGGCCCCACGTCCACGGCGCTGGTCAACCTTCACCCGGGGGTCAAGGTGGGCATCCGCGGGCCGCTGGGCACGTTCTGGCCCATCGAGGATGCCTACGGCCGTCACGCCGTGGTCGTCGCCGGTGGCGTCGGGCTATCGCCGCTCCACGGTCTCGTGGATGCGCTCGTGGCCAACCGCGACCGCTTCGAGTCGATCTCGCTCTTCTACGGCACGCGCACGCCGGAGGATCAGCTCTTCCGCGATGACCTGGCGGCGTGGTCGGTGAGCAAGGCGATCGACGTCGCGGTAACGGTGGATCGGGCCGGACCAGAGTGGAAGGGCAGGGTAGGCGTCGTCACCACCCTGTTCGACAAGATGTCGTGGGATTGCTCCAAGGTCACGGCCTTTGTCGTTGGGCCGGAACGCATGATGCAGGCGTCCGTCCAGGGCCTCCTGAGCAAGGGCGTTCCTTCGGATCGGATCCTCATCTCCATGGAGCGCCACATGGAATGCGGCATCGGATTGTGCGGTCACTGCCAAATGGCCGGCCGCTTCGTCTGCAAGGACGGGCCCGTCTTCCGGCTCCATGAGCTCGGCGATATGTTCAACCGGGAGGGAATCTGATGGCGACTTCCGGCCGGACCGCCAGACCTCGAGTTGCCGTTGCCAAGTTCGCCTCGTGCGACGGCTGCCAGCTAACCATCCTGGATCTCGAGGAAGAACTTCTCGAGATCGTCACCCGATTCGATATCGTCGAGTTCCCCGAAGCCACGTCTCGCCGCTCGCCCGGCCCGTACGACATCGTCTTCGTCGAGGGCTCGATCAGCGCCCGCGAGCATCTCGACGCAATCAAGGAGCTGCGCAAGCAGGCCCGCACCCTGGTCACGATCGGGGCATGCGCAACCGCCGGCGGCATCCAGGCGATGCGCAACTGGGCCGACCACGACGCCTTCCGGGCGTCGGTCTACGAGCACCCCGAGTGGATCGAATCGCTGGCCACATCTACGCCCATCTCTGACCACGTCAAGGTGGATGCGGAGCTGCGCGGCTGCCCCATCGACCCCGGTCAGTTGAAGGAGCTGCTGACGGCGGTCCTGGTCGGCCGGCGGCCCCAGATCCGCGACGAAGCCGTCTGCCGCGAGTGCAAGCGCAAGGGCCTGGTTTGCATGGTCGTCGCGACGGGCGAGGCCTGCATGGGTCCGGTCACGACTTCTGGCTGCGACGCCCTGTGCCCAACCTATGGGCGCGGTTGCTTCGGCTGCTTCGGGCCACGCGCCAACGCCAACGCCAAGTCCTGGAGCACAAGCCTGATGAAGTCGGGCCGCCCGCCGGACGAGGTCTGGCGTCTGTTCGCGGGCTTCACCGGCTACGCCGAGCCGTTCCGCTCGACGATCACTGAGCTGGGAAAGGTCAAGAGCTGAAGCGTCGCGGCGACCAGGGGCGGCCGCGCGACGCTCGGGGCCACGCTCAGCGGTCAGTGGATTTGGTCAGGGCGACTGGCGTAGCGCCAATTTCCCGGCGGTTCAGTCGCGCCCCGCGATCGCGTGTCAGATTCCGCGCACCATGTCGACCCCGCCGTGTCACGATGGGGCCATGACCAACGAGCCAGTGGCCTCTCCTGCGAGTGAAGTCGCCCCGGCCACTCCGCGCCGCGGCCGCCCGACGGGCGAGCCCTCCCTGGCCCGCGAGGCGGACTTCCAGACCGGCCGCCCCACCAAGATCGCCATCGTGGGCGTGGGTATGGTCGGGTCCTCGTTCGCGTACTCGCTGCTCCTCTCAGGTCTGGCTGCGGAGATCGTCCTGATCGACGCCAATCATCAGCGAGCCGAGGGCGAGGCGATGGACCTGAACCACGCCGTCCCGTTCGCCCACCCCACGAAGATCTGTGCCGGTGAATACTCCGACTGCGAAGGCGCGGCCGTCACCGTCATCGCCGCGGGCGTGGGTCAGAAGCCGGGTGAGACTCGCCTGGAGCTCGTCCGCCGCAACGCTGCGATATTCGGGCAGATCGTGCCGCGCATCGCCGAAGCCAACCCCGAGGGGATCATCGTCGTCGCCACCAACCCGGTGGACGTCCTGACCTACATCACGGTTAAACAGTCGGGCCTGCCGGCGCAGCGAGTCTTCGGTTCGGGGACCATCCTCGACACGGCCCGCTTCCGATACATGCTGAGCGAGCATCTGGGCGTGGATCCGCGGAGCGTCCATGCCTACATCATTGGCGAGCACGGCGACAGCGAGGTCCCGGTCTGGTCGCTGGCCAACGTTGCGGGGATGCGCCTGCCGACCTTCTGCGCGGAGAACGGCATCCCGCTCTCCTCCGACACGATGGGGCAAATCTTTAGCCAGACCCGCGACGCCGCGTACGAGATCATCAGCCGCAAGGGCGCCACGTATTACGCCGTGGCTGCCGGCCTGATCAAGATCACCGAGGCGATCCTACGCGACCAGAACACCGTCCTCTCGATCTCGAGTCTGATCTCCGACTACTACGGCATCGACGGCGTTTGTCTGAGCCTGCCGACCGTCATCAGCCGGCGCGGCATCGAACGGGTCCTCCGTCTGGAACTCAGCCCCGGCGAAGCGCGGGGTGTTCGCAAGTCGGCCGAAGTCCTGCGCGCGACGATCGACTCGCTCGAGGAGCCGGCCCGACCGGCCTGAGATTGTGGCCCTGGCCGTAACCAACGAGGGCCGGCCCATTCGGCCTGAGATTGTGGCCCAGGCCGTAACCAACGAGGGCCGGCCCGTTTCCGCCATCTCCTAACCGGGGTAGCACGGGGCCATGATTCGCGGCCGGCGAGTTGCCCGGACGAGGCTCAAGGCGCGACCACGAGCGCGGCGACGACCGTTCCGGCATCGTCCAGAGCGCGGTTGACAGCCATTGGGCACTCAGTCTGGGAACCGTGCTACGGGGGTTAGCAAGTGATCAAGTTGGCGGCCCCATGCGGCCCCATGCGGCCCATGCGGTCCTCGCGCTCGTCCCGCCCGTCCCACTTGCCCCGCTCGTTCCCGCTCGTTCCCGCTCGTGAGTGGCGCCGACCTTGCGCAGGGCTGCCGCTACTGCGGTAGCGAGCGTTCCTCCAGCGGCGTATCCCAGTGCGCCTCGAGCAGCTCCATGCGGCGCTGTTCTTCGCGCTTCAGCTTGTCGGCGTCCGGGTAGAGCCGGCGCACGATCGCGGGGTCGGTGTGCTCTGC
>JANYJI010000122.1 GCA_025358525.1 Chloroflexota bacterium
CTTGCAATCGCCTGGTACAAGACCGGCAACTACAAGCTGCTCCTGGCACACTACGCCCTGTCTCTGGTCGGGGTAGCTTTCGAGGGCTGGTTCCAGTTTGCTCAGATCTTCCTGATCAAGGCGGTCTGCATCTGGTGTGAGGCTTACGGCCTATCACTGATCCTCAGATTCATAGTCGCCCTATGGGTCTTCTTGAGAACCCCCAAGCCCGGTCAGGTCACGGTCGACGAGCCAGCCTGACGGGCCCATCAATTCCACAGAGGGAACTAGGCATGACATCTAATCGCCCGGCCGGCCGCCCCTCCTCCGGAAGCAACGTGCCACCCACGAGCCGCCGCTCAGCCCGCCAGCAGCGCCTCGCCAATCGCGAGGCCGGCCGAGCCATGACACGCGCCAGCACGCGGGGGTCCGGCGGCGGCGGAACGAACTCGTTGCTCCTGTGGAGCGTTGTGGCCGTCGTCATCGCGGCCGTTCTCGTCGGCTCGGCATTTCTGATGTCGCAATCGCCTTCGCCAAAGACGGGTTTGACCTCACCGAACCCCGCCGCGGTGACTTTCCCGGCCAACCTCGCAATGTCGGACCGGACTCTGGGCAACCCGAACGCGACCGTGACCCTCGATGTGTATTCCGATTTCCAGTGCCCGGGGTGCGGCCAGTTCGCTCGGGAATACGAGCCAAAGCTCATCGACACGTACGTCCAGACCGGCAAGGTCAAGCTCGTCTACCACGACTTCGTGGTAGTGGATTCCCACCCGCCGGTGGGCAACGAATCTCGGGATGCCGCCAACGCCGCCCTCTGCGCGAACGATCAGGGCAAGTTCTGGCAGTATCACGAGCTGATTTTCTGGAACCAGCCCGCCTCCGAGAAGGTCGGTGCTTACAGCCAAGCCCGGCTGCTCGATATGGGGCGGATGGTTCCGGGTCTCGAGACCAACAAGTTCGATAGTTGCGTCAAGGACGGCACGTACAACAGTCAGGTATTGAGTGCGAAGGCACCGGCTGGGGTCGATACCACGCCGGGCATCTTCGTCAACAACAAGCACCTTGGCGATGGTCTTGTCTCGTATGAGACCGTGACGGCGGCACTCGATGGGGCTCTTGCGGCCCCGTCCCCGTCCGCTCCTGCCGCCTCGCCGAGCGCCAAGCCTTCCTGAATTTCGGCCCCCCGCCGGAGCAAACTCCCCATACTCACCAACGGCGCCCACGAGGGCGCCGTTGCTCTATCTGGCGGGCGACTCGGGCGACCCCGGCCCAGACGTCACCTTTGGGGTCCAGTCGTAATTGTCTGAGGTCGCTCCGGAGGGCAAGACCCAGTGTATGATGTGGATTGGCCAAAGGACGGCCGTCTATGGGGACCGCCGCATGCCGTATGTCAAAAGGGGAATCGTGTCCAGATGGAGTGGGCTTAGGTATCGACTGACCGTGGGTGTGTCGACCGTGGCGCTAGTCGCGGTTCTATTGCCCGGGACTGCCTTGGCCGGAAACACCAGGGAGTCCACCATGTTCTGTGGGTGGTCGCCCATGCATTCAGTGTCAGCCGGTGGGTACGTCGGCGGCATGAGTGAATGTTGGGACGGTTATAGCTGGCACATCTCGCCCATTTGCTCCGCTGTGGCGAACTACAATGGGACCATCACGATCAGGGAGTGCTACATTTTCGTGTGGAACGGCAGTACCTATGTAGCCAGATACGGGTTTGCCAACTACTCGGGCTCAGGTTTCGTACCCGGGCGCGTGTACTGGTTTACGAGGGGGGGTTCGATCGTTGTCAATGGGTACAACGTGAGTGCAGAGGTGTGCGCGGGTCAAACGATCAGCGGCTACCAGTGCATCGCATGCGTCCAGACTCCCCAATATGTTCCTGGGTCGTAAGTACAGACCAACGGGCGTCATGAGAATGTGACCCTTCCAAGTTCGAGGCGCCCGAGCCAGTAGGCTCCGGGCGCCTCTTCTTGGATGCCACCGAGACGAATGGTCCCAGGACACTTGAAGCCGGAAGCCATCTCGGAGGCAACCCGGCACAAGGCTGCGGTGGCTCGGCTCAACGCCTTGGGAATTCGGGATGACGAGGCCCGTCAGGAAGCTGCGGACGGAATACGCGAACGGCCCGAGATCATTCGCAGGTCTAGCGCGCTTCGGCGTGTTGTGCCAGGCTCAGTGCGCCGTTGCCTTATCTGGCGGGCAATCGAGGGCGGCGCGGGCGACTCTGGCCGTCACACTCGCCGCGAATCCTGCGGTAGGTCGGGAAGAGCCTACTCGCGCGCGATCGCCTCGACAGCGCCGAGCTGCCGCCGCAATTCGGCCGCTGCCCGCCAGTGGTCGTTCGATGCGGCCTCCATGCGCTGGGCCTCGCGCGTCGTCCAGTCGGCCAGCCAGCGATTCGCCTCCCGCATGGCGTGGGCCTGGGTCAGCCGCTCACGCACGTACTGGATGAAGGCGCAAAAAAGGGTCCGTGGGGCCGCCTTGGCCACCAGGGCCTCGGCCCCGGGCACGAAGTCGATCGGCACCTTGATCCGGGCGAAGAACGCGCCGACCTCCGCCGCCAGCGGATCGGCGCTCTGACTGTGGCCGGCCCAGCGCATGATCGGCGCGTTTGAGCTGAAGTCGATCAGGACCGTGCTGTCGGCCGTCATCTGGGCTCGCATTGTGCCGCCGAAGCTCAGGAATTCGTTCTTGATGCCAAGCCTGTCGATCACGCTGATTTGACCCCAGGAGAAGTCCGAAATCACCGGGAGGTGCGTCTCTCGATCTAGCCTGGCTGCCCGTCCGCGGGCTCCGTCGGTGATCCAGTAGTCGATCGTCTCGGGATCGAAATGCTGCAACGTGGGCTGGAGCCTTAGTGCCACTGCCAGGTGACTGGCCTCATCGCCGCGCGTCCGATCGGGCTCGATCAGCCCAAACCCCAGGTTGGCGAGAATGCGGCCGACCTGTTCGAGCCAGCGGCTGTCGTCTGGCGCGGAGGACTGCTGTTCGATCGTCATGGACGCCACCATAGCCTGCCGGAGCCAAAGCGTCTTGGCCAAGACGCACGCTGTCAAGTGGATCAGCCGTCCGGGTGGCGAGCAGACTTGGCGAAAACCTCGCTTCGCTCGCTCATTCCGCCTTCACCTGCCCTCTGCCCCAGCCGGCTTCTACTTGGAGACGACCGGCCGACCCTTCCAGCCGAGGAGCACCAGCGCCGCAAGGCCGCCGACGGAGCTGAGTGCCAGCGTCAGGACATGGACGAGGAGGGCCAGTGCCAGGCCCTTCGACGCGGCCAAGCCGAAGGCTGCGGCTATCGTCTGGCCGGCGTATTCGAAGGTGCCCAGATAGCCGGGCCCGGACGGGATGGCCGTGGCCAGATTTGTACCGGCGGCCAGAAGGGCACCTTCGCCGACGGTCAGCTCGATGCCGAGGGCCTGACCCACCGCCAGGACTACCAGCACGGTGCAACTCCAGGCCAGGACGCTTAGGAGGGCCGAGGCGGCGATTGTCCGTGGCAGGGCGGCCACGCGCAGCCCATCGCGAAGGCGGCGGACCATGCCCTTGAAACGCGGCCAGCGGCCAAGGAAAGCGGCGATGTGACGGGCGCCGGGCAGTCGATGGGCAGCCAGCGCCACGGCCAAAGCCACGACCAGTAGGCCCGCCAGGGCCACGCCGACAAGGATGGCGCTGACGATAACGCCGCGAATGTTGAGGACTAGGATGGCCGCGGCGCCGATGGCCACCAGGACGACGGTGTCCACGACCCGCTCGACGACCACGGTACCCAGCGTTGCGCTGCGGCTGATCCCTTCCCGATCGCCCAGGTAGTGGCTCCGCACGAGCTCGCCCAAGCGTGCCGGCAAGACGTTGTTGGCGAGGTATCCGATGAGCATGTAGCCACTCAGCCGGCGCAGCGGGACGGGGCGAATTGGGGCGATGAGGCGCTGCCAGCGCAGCGCTCTGAAGACCATGTCGGCAGTGATGCCTACCATCGCCAGACCGAGCCATGGCAATCGAGCGCCGCTGACAAGACTGGCGGTCTGACCCAGATCGACGCCCCGCAGGACGAGGTAGACAGAGACGAGCGAAATGATGATCCCGATGCCGCCACGAGCCAGACCGGTAGTCAGGCTCCTCACAGAGTCGTTGGCTTTCGGCCCGCCAGCTTGCGCGAGCGGCGGATGCGCAGGCGATGAAGCAGGAACCTGAGCACGACCTTGAGGGTCGAGAGTCCGTAGACGACGCTCCGTCGGAAATTGACCGAGCTCGCTTCTTCAAAGTAGCGGGTCGGCACGGCTATCTCACCGATCCGCATCCCGTTCGCCACCGCCTGGGCCACGAATTCCTGGTCGAACACGAAATCGTTGCTGTTGAGGCGATACGGGATCGTCTCGAGCAGGTGGCGGCTGTAGGCCCGGAAGCCGGTATGGTATTCGGACAAGCGCAGGCCGAAGGCGAGGTTCTCCGTGATGGTCAGGAAGCGGTTGCTGACGTACTTCCAGCGAGGCATGCCGCCTGCGAGCGGATCGCCCAGGAACCGGCTACCCAGCATCATGTCCTTTTGGCCGGCGAGGATGGGCGCGACGAGGGCGGGGATCCGGGTGGCGTCGTACTGGTAGTCGGGGTGGAGCATGACGACTGCGTCCGCGCCAGCCTCCAGGGCGGCGTCGTAGCACGTCTTTTGGTTGCCACCGTAGCCCAGGTTCTGGCGGTGGATGATCACGTCCAGCCCGAGATGCCTGGCGATGGCGACCGTGTCGTCCCTTGAGACGTCGTCTACCAGGATGATCTTCCAGACGAAGTCGTTGGGGATGTCGCGGTATGTCCGCTCCAGTGTTTTGGCGGCATTGTAGGCGGGCATCACGACGACGACCCGACTGCCGGCAGTCTTGGTGCCCGCATTCTGGACCGAGCCGGCTGTGGTTGCGAAGGTCTTGTCGGTGGCCGGTTTCGGCCTCTTCACTGGCACCGCCATAGCCTACCGTAGCCTGGCGGGCTCGACGTCGACCCCCCGGGCCATCGGGGCCAGGGCCTACTACCCTGGAGAAGGCCCTGTGCGGCCTGAGCGTCGCCTTAGTCTGCTATGGCTACGTCTGGCAAGTCTTCAAGTAGCCCGCCCGTCGGGCTGCCGACTACACCTCCCGATTTCGGAGAAGGAGGGTCCCGATCGCCAGCGCCCCTGCGATCCAGAGCGCAGACCACGCCAGCCACGGCAGGCTCGGCGGCCCGCTGGCATAGAACGGGCTTACCTGGAGGGCGCGGGCGCTGACCCCGCCCGCGTTCAGGACCTGCTCGGTCGGGGAGAGGGCGAACACCGATCCCCGCCAGAGGATGTCGCTAGGAAGGATCACATGGGCCACGAAGCCCGCCCATCGAAGGACGTCGCTATTGAGGGCGTCGCCGACGCCGCCCAGAATGCCCGCCATCCAGGCCAATCCGTAGGCCACGACCGCGATCGCCCCGCCGGCCACGGAGGTGATCCGAGTCGAGAAGACGATGGCCAGGGTCAACAGGACGAGCGTCTGGCCCGCCAGATACAGCGGCGCGATCAGCGGGTCGGCCGGCACGTATCCCGTCGCCCAGGCGACGGCCCCAATCTCGAGGTAGCCTGCGACCAGCGCGTAGACCACCAGGACGATACTCAACCCCAGCCAGCGGCCGAGGAGCACGTCACCGCGGCGGATGGGTCGCGCCAGGATGGCCAACATAAGTCCGCTCTCTATTTCG
>JANYJI010000145.1 GCA_025358525.1 Chloroflexota bacterium
GTCTGCATGACGGGATCGGGGTCGTGCCAGGCATGAGGGCGGCTTTGCCTTGATGCAGTAGAGAAACTCGTAACAAGCTGGAGCCGCGGCCGCAAGGTTCGATCCCGCGGCGTCGTGCACGTCCACGCGGTCGTCCGGCTCGACGGACCTGACGGTCCGGAAACCGCGCCGACGGCGTGGGCGACGGCGGAGCTGCCAGCGGAGGCCGTCGCCCGCGCTGCGGCGCGAGTCTCGGTCACGGTTGAGGGATCTAGTGGACGTGAGCTGGTCGTCCGCTGGGGCGAGCAGATCGATGTGCGCCGTCCCGTTGGCACCTGCACCTATAGATCCAGTGTGTGCCACAGCCGGTTGGTAAGTCAGGGACCCCGGAGCACGCCAACGGTCAGGCCACCCCCGATGCCAATCTCACCCCGCTGATTGCTCTCCCGCACCGCCGGTCTGCCCGCGGCGGGCGCGGACGAAGTCGATGACCTGTTGCTCCGTCGCGATAGCCAGGTCCAACCCAGCGCCCAGGAACCAGCTGACCGCCCGGTTGAGGGCTCGAAGGCGGTCGTACTCCGGTGCCGGAATGATCGCCACAGCCAGATGGCCTTTCGCGACGATCGTTCGAACTCGACCCTGGGCCACCTCCCCGACTAGCGTGGCGAAGGCGGCCCGGGCATCGGACATGCCGATCGTCCGGAGGGGCGAGAGGATCGCACGCGGCTCCGATGTGAGCCTTCGGATGGTGGCGAGGTCGGGAGGGACAAGAGAGGCGAGATCCGCGAGCTCCGGGGGATCGTCCAGGGCCTCCGGATAGATGTTCATCGCGTGGAGGATCGCGAGCGAGTCCTCGATCTTGCGCCAGCGTTCCGCCTCCTCGTGAGCGAGCAGGACCGCGAGCGGCTGACCATCCTTGAGACAGACGACCGGCGTACCGGCTTCGACCCGCTCGACCACCGCGCGAAGGTTGGTGCGCAGCTCACACGTCCCCATAGCCTCCAGCACACCGCTAACCGTCATGACGCTTTCTCCCCAAGGTCCAAGTCTCGGGACTCGCTGCACCCAATGTGTACCGATTAGCGTACAGCGGCCCGCAAGATGCGACATGTACCTACTATCGTACGCAATATTCTGGCACGCGGGCTGTCGAGGGCGTAGGGTCAGGTCGTTCTCGCAACGCCTCCTGACCCGAGCTCAGGCGCGGCTCGGGCGGGACGGCGAAGCGAGGCAGGACAAGCTCGACGGCCGGAGGAATGCTCGCTGACCCAGCAGGGCAGGAAGCGCAACCTCGAACCGCCGGACGCAGGAACGGTAAGTCGCCGTCGGTAAGTTCAGGGAAACATCTAGGAATGGACGAGGGAGAACGGGCAAGTCGGGCCCTTCACGGCAGGATCGGTGCACACCGCCTCCACGCGACCCACGACCGTCGCGAGACGACCAGAGCCGCCAGGCAGCGTTCTGGGCGTCCCTCATCGGGCCCGTGCGGTCTCTCACGCGGCATGCCGACCCGAGCGTCGCTGCCGTGGCGCGGGGCGTGCTCGGCGATGTGGCGAACGGTGATTGACTCGCCTTAGGAGCCATAAGGCAGTGGCGCTGATGATCTGTGTAGTGCCCAAGACCACGTCCAACCCTCGAGGCCCGTCGCGCGACTTCACGGATGGCGAAGCGGCCTCCTACTTCACAGCACGGCGCGATCCCCGGAGCAGCTTGGTCCACGCCGCCACTCCGACCGAAAGCGCGGCAAAAGGCACGGGTGCGAATAGCGGAGAAGGTAGCAGGGCGAAAGGGATCACCGCGGCTTGCAATCCAGTCACCGGATTCCTGGAGTCGAGCACGGCGCTGCAACCGTCGACGCAGAAGTAGGCGAAGCCGGTGTTCGTATGAAGCAGCGCGGCCACGATCGGAAGGACGGCGATACCAATCTGCCATGCCAGGACGAACGTGAGACCGGCGCCGCACTTCGCGTGGCGTCGGACGACGAAGCCGCCCAGCGTTCCTGCCACTAGTCCGGCGGCAAGTACGGCGCCGGCGGCACTGCTCCAGCGCGCGAAGTCCATCGGCGAGAGCCTCGTTGGGTCTGTCAGATACACCCCTGGAGTCACGGAGACGACGTCCAGAGACAACGCCACGATAGGTAGCGATACCAGGGCCAGGCAGACTGCCAGCGCCGTCGGGGCCGCGCGGCCGGCCAGGAGTCGAAGAGCGATTGGGGGCACTGCGAACAGGGAGCCCGGTTGCCCGGGGGCCGGTGACCACGCCAACGCGGCGAGAATGAGAATCCAGGCGGCCACAAGTAGCAGTACAGCCAATCCCCACATCGGGCGTGTGCCTCCTCCTTACGAGCCATCCCGTCGCTGCGCCTGATCGTGATGTGATTCGGGCCAACGAGACAGGCCACCCTCGAGTGAAACGCGGCAGCCCGCTGACTATGGAGCTTCGCGGCTGTTATGCGGTGTCGGCCGCCGGACACTCGGCCATGGAACTGCGGACGGCCTTACAGCCGGTCCATCGGCGATAGCCTGCGACGCGCGGCCCGGGCTCGCTCATCAGCCGCGGAGGCAGCGTAGCGCCCCACCATCGACCTGCTGCGCCAACCAGCCAAACGCATTAAGTCGGTTTCGTTGCCGCCTTCCGCAAGCCAGCTATGCGCAAAACCGTGCCTGAGTTGGTGGGGATGAACTTTGATCCCAGCTATCTCTGCCCGGGCCGACACGACCTGATAGACGCCATCGCCGCCCATTGCTCCCGCGTGACCCAGCCAGAACGCAGGCAACGCAGCCGATCGGTGCTTTGACCTGGCTCGGACATAGCGATCGAGGATCATCGCGGTCTTCCTGCCGAAGGGCACGGTTCGCTCTCGTCGGCCCTCCCCAAGGACACCGGCGACGTTGAGTTCGAGATCGACGTCCTCCACTCGAAGCCGGGCATTCAGCACGCCGAATGCCCGTGTCGATGAAGAGCGCCATGATGGCCAGTGCTACGACGGTCCGTGAACGCCGTTCCGGCGCAGGCCTTGAGCAGCTTCTTCAAGTCGTCTCGAGAGAGCACGGCAACGGGCTGCTCGGGAACAAGGGGCCTTCCAATGTTGGTCATCGGCGAGGACTTGATCTCGCCTTCCTCCAGCAGAAACTTCCAGAACTGCTGCAAGGCTCGAAGGGTCTGCGACACCGTCGCAGCTGCCAATCCGCGCTCGCGAAGGGCCACCAAGAAGGCCTCGACATGCTCCCTTCGAATCGCATCTGGACGACCGGCATGCCGTATCCGACCAGGAAGGTCCCCAGCTGGTCTATCGCCCCGAATAGATCTTCTCGGTCCTGGGGGAGCAATTTGAGGCACGAAGCGAGCGCCTGAAGGAGTCGCGGAGGGCTGAACAGGCGCCTCTGACCTCGACAGCCGGATGTCCTGTTAACATGACGTGGAAAATAGCAGCACGCCGGTCTCTATCAAGAATGTCAGGCGGCGTGTCGTCCCACGCTCAGAATTGAGTTTGGCGTCCCCGGTCGGACTCGAACCGACGACCTACCGCTTAGAAGGCGGCCGCTCTATCCGCTGAGCTACGGGGACACCGATGCTGGCGCCAAACGCCGCGCGTAGAGTAACGCGTGCCGCCGGACGCGGCCAGCCCGCCACGCCGGCCAGGCTGCGAGTCCGACTCCTTCCAGCTCCGGAGATCGGGCCGCATGATGGCAAGGCCGCCTGACGGCAAGGCGCCTGAAGCCTTGGGCCATCGTGAGCCCATCTGCTCGGTGCTAAACTCCGAACTCCTTCCATAACTGCTCGACAGAAGGTTGCGCTTCGGAGGTCGATTCTGTGGCTTTGCTCTCGCTTGAGTCCGATCGACTCGAGATGCCGAAGGCGCCCGAAGACCGTCCCATGAGATCGGTCCGAATTGGTGCCGTAGCCATCTCAACCGACGCTGAGCACGCTCTCCATCTCCCGAGCGAGCTGCCGAGCCTGGCGATTGAGCCCGAGTGGAAGGACCAGCAGCGGCTGTGGGGGCACAGCTTCCACCCGATGTGCTCGTACCTGGCGAGTTTCCCGGCCAGCCTTACCCACGCCTTCATTGCCCGTTACACACGTCCCGGCGACGTGGTCCTGGACCCGTTCAGCGGCCGAGGCACGACTCCGCTGCAGGCCTGCGCCGAGGGTCGCGTAGGGGCCGGCAACGACCTCAACCCCTTCGCCCAGATCCTGACCGCCGCCAAGGTAGATCCGCCCACTAAGGCCGACGTCAAGATCCGCCTCGCCACTTTGCGCCTGGCCTGGGCCGCCTCGTCGCGTGAGTGGAACGCACTCGCAGACCGCATCGTCGCCGACCCGGGAGCGTCCGATCTCCTTGTGCCTGGCCCCGGCAGTCGGCCGATCTCCGGCACACCAACCCGCCGCTCGCCAGACGGATCGATTCCGTATCGCCCCGACACCTCGGTATCCGCTGAAGTCGCCCTCGCCTTCCACGCCCGGACCCTGGCCCAGCTGCTATATCTGCGAGCCGGCCTGGATCCGGACGATCGGACCGATCGATTCTTCCTGGCGACTTTGACCGGCATCCTGCACGGCAAGAGCGCGAGCTACCTCTCCGCCGTCATGCCGAACACGTTCAGCATGGCTCCCCGGTACGTCCGAGACTTCGTCGCCCGCACCGGCTTCCAGTCGCCTGAACGCGACGCCTTCGCCCTGCTCGAGGACAAGTTGCGCCGGCTATACCGCCAGCCGCTTCCCGCCACGCGAGGCATCGCCCTGCTCGGCGACGCGCGTGACGCCGGCGTCCGCTTCCGGGAGGCGCTGCACGAACGCGGTCTGCCGGAGCGGGCGCGGCTCGTGGTCAGTTCCCCGCCCTACCTGCGAGTCGTCAAGTACGGCTACTACAACTGGCTCCGACTGTGGCTGCTGGGCTACGACGCTTCGGCCATCGACGATCTCCTCGACGATGCCCATCACCACGATGCCTACCTCGTTTTCATGCGCGAGGTCCTGGGCGGCCTGCGCTCCGCCCTCGCCGACGACGCCGTGATCGCGCTGGTCATTGGGGATGTGGAGATGGATCGCGGCCGGCCGGCTAGCGGCGGCGTAGGTCTGGCTGAGTCCGTCTGGGAGCTGGCCGCGGCGCCGGAGGGCTACCGACTGGCGGGCATCGCCCTCGATGACGTGGCCGCGAACCGAAAGATGACCAAGCTCTGGGGCGATGAGGCCGGCCAGGCCACCAAGCTGGACCGAATTCTGATCCTGGCCACGAGCGAGGCGGGACGACGACGGGCCATCAATGGCGCGGGCCTGCCCATCGACTGGCAGTGGCCGCCCCGTTTGCCACGGGCGCTGTAGCGCCGCTGGCCGGCTGCGTCCCCGCTACCGACGCTCTCGGGCTCGGCCCAATACAATCGCGCCATGAAGCCAATGTACGAGCCCAGCGACCTGGCCGCGATGGACCCGCTCGTCCTGATGAAGAATCTTGACCACGTCCGCATGGCGAGCCGCCGCCTCAGCTATGTCCTTCAGCAGCAGGTCCACCTGTATACGCCCCCGGCCAACGAACTGCGCGATCGAATCGACGGTTACGTCGAAGCCGAGCGCCAGATCGAGGCCGAGATGGCCCGCCGCCAGATCCGGGTCTAGCTACTTTCCCTGGCTCGGCGCGTGGCTCAAGCGAAGACTTCGGTACGCCTGACCTCCTCTGGCGACCCCTCCAACGCGTCCGAGGGGACATCGACCTGGGCCATCACCCCGACCATGACTCGACCGCGCCGTTCAGCCTCCTGATGAACGACTTCCCCCACAAACTTGGCCAGTCGAGGCATCTCCGCCAGCCCGAACACGATGCCATGCTCGGCCAGTTCGCCGAATCCCCAGCCGTGGTACAGGCCCCGGCTCGCGACGTGGCACATCTCGTCGTACAGCTCCGGCCAACCGACGCGCCGGCGGCGATGGCAGAACCGAACAAAATCGAGGGCCGCATCGGGAGCGACCAGATCATCGTGGCGCCAGCGCGAATCCATGGAATCCACTCGCTCCTCTTGCCGTGCCAAACCGAACCCGAAACCAAGGTCACCGACCGTCGGCTCGGGCCACTAAGGCCGTTCGGTCCCCCGCGTCAATCTCTCCTCCGCGGCAGGCTGGGTGCATGCTAGGCGGGCTCGGACGGGTCGGGAAGGGGTTTCTCCACCAACTAGTCCACGAAGTTATCCACAGAACAAGCGTTCGGAGATCACCTGTTCGGGCCACGAGGGCGGATCGCTCAAGGTGGTCTCAACCCCTCCATAGCGCACCATTGCGCTGAGCATATAGAACGCCCCGGGACGCGGTCCGGGGCTCTAGATAGCAGCGAATTGGTACCGCATATCGGATTCGAACCGATGATCTCAGCCTTGAGAGGGCTGTGTCCTGGGCCTCTAGACGAATGCGGCATCGAGGCGGCCACCTTACGGCAGGCCGGGCGGGATAATATCAGGCCCCGGCCTCGCCTGCCAGCCAGGGAGCACGCCCCACGTGCCGGACCGCCCGGGGCTGGCCATTGGTCGTGAGGCGCCAGGTCGGCACCCCGGCGGGAGTCCGCGCCGCATCCAACGCCCGTCGGCGAGCCCGGTCAGAGCCTGCGCGACTCCAGGAAAGCCCGGACTCCGTCAGCCACCTGCTGGTAGCTCGATTCCCCGATTACCAGGCCGTAATGCGAATGCGCCCCAAAGGGCTCATACACCCCGCCCAACCAGTCGGCCATTCGCTCGGCTCCCGTCGCCGACGAGGTGCCATCCAAGCCGGCCCCGACCACGAGCATGGGAATGCCGGCCAGTCGAGCCCGATCGATGGCGATCCCCGCGAGGACCTCCCGCTTGACCATGCCTGACTCATGCGGCTTCTGCCCAAAGAGATGCTGGAGGCGAACGATGTCGGCGATCGTGAGATCGCGGTTGTCTCGCTGAAGCTTCTCGGGCAGCGTCTCCCAGCCGATGTGGTCGCGGCCGTACACGTCGGGGATGTCCCGCAACTCGTGGGCAAGAATGGGTGACCGCAGATCGCGCGGCAACTCGGAATTGAGCAGCACCAACGCGCCCAGCGAGTGGCGCTCGGCGGCCTTGAGGGCGAGCAGGCCGCCCAATCCGTGGCCGACGGCGACCGTGTTGTGGCCGAGCTTGTCCATGACCGCCACCACGTCGTCGACGTAGTCATCGAAACTAACCGTGGCGATGTCGGTCGTCTCGGACCAGTAGTGGTTCCGCAGGTTGAGGGCGTGGCCCTCCCAGCCGCGGCTCGCGAAATACGAAAGGTAGCGTTCCCAAATCCATGAACCGGTCAGCTCACCGTGGATGAAGAGCAGCGGGCGGCGGCGCGATCGCCTCTCCGGCATCCACGACTCAACGTATAGACCTTGTTCCGATAGTTCGATCTCGTCCTTGCGGACCGGGCGGCCATTGGCACCCACGGGATGAGACCGCGCTACGTGCAGCTCGTCAGGTTTGTGGTTACTCATTCTCAGATCGTCCTCGGACCCGGCTCGGCAAACACGACGCCTCGGCTTGCCTCACCACTCGTGGGGGTTGATGATCAGGCCGGTCAGAGCCTTGGGGTAGAAGTAGGTCGACTTCTGTGGCATCACGTCACCCTCGGCCGCGACCGCTGCTATCTCGGCCACGGGCGTGGGATCGAGGAGGAAGGCAGCATCCGCACCGTCACGGGCGGCATCGACCCAATCGAGGGCCTCGCCCACGGACTTGGTATAGGCCAGACGCCCGGCGGTGACCGCCGACGCGCTCAGGCCGCACAGCCGATCCAGCGCCACCTGCAAGAGCGTCACGTCGAGGCGATGGAGCGCGGCCCCGCCCTCATGCAGGGACGGAGCGAAGGCGTCGCGACGGGCCTTGAGCAGGGTGCCGCCAAACCGCGTCCACAAACCGAAGCGGCCCTGGCCGCCCGGCACGTCCACCGACAAGAAAGCCGCCTCCAGTTCGGCCCGGCCGGCGACGGGCTGAACGTCGAAGAGCCACTCGGCGTGGGCAAGAAGATCGTGCACACCCTCTTCGCCCAGACCCCGAACGATCCGGTGGGTCGGCAGGACCGTCAGCCTCTGTTTCGTCGTCTCGAGGAAGAGCATCAGGACGTAGTCGGAAGCCGAATCTCTCTCGCCGGTATTGTTGGCCCGCCGCTCGTCGCGGTAGCGCAGGGCGGTCTCGTAGCGGTGATGACCGTCGGCGATGGTGATCGGCTTCTTGGCGGCGCCGTCGAGAAGCAACTTCACGAAGCGCCCGTCCGGCCCGTCCTCGGCAGCAGCCCAGAGGCGGTGGCGGACACTATCGTCGTCGCCAACGTCCGCATCCGGGCGGCGCGAGGCGATCGCCGCCAGCGACTGCACGGACCGACCGCTTGGCTCGGCGTAGATGCCCACGACCGGGCTGGTGTTGACGTTGGTGGCTTTGAGCAGCTTGAAGCGGTCCTCTTTCGGGGCGGAGAGCGTCCGCTCGTGCGGCAGGACGCCGCTTTCGGGCCCATAGTCCTCCAGTCGAAGCCGCGCGATGAAGCCGCGCTGCATTCGGACATGGTTGGCGCCTGGAACCCGATAGGTCTGCTCGTAGACGTATATCCCCGGTTGGCTGTCTCGGCGGAGGGTGCCGTCGACGCGCCAGTTCTGGAGCAAACGGGCGACGCGCCGATATCGATCATCGGGCTCTTCGCCGGGCTGGATCTCGGGCAATTCGAGTCTTACCGCATTCGCGGGATGACGAGCCAGGAGCGCCACGTGCAGCTCAGGCCCGATCACATCGTAGGGCGGGCAGATGACGCGATTCAGGTCACCAACCTTCTCGGGATCGAATCGAAGCGCGCGAAAGGCTCGAATCTGTGGCACCCGGTGCTCCTTAGCGGACGACTGGACGACCTCGACGGCTTCCCGAACGACCGCTTCACCTCTCGCGGCGCCCGTCCTCCAACATCAAACCTGATCGTACGGCAAGCGAGCCCAACAGGCGAGTCCGATGGAATCGAATGCGATATTCCAGCCTCCGACTGTTGGCGCCAGCAGATTCCGGCGCACACTGCTACTTTTTCGCCATGCACCAGGAGCCTCGCCCGGCGGAGCCAGCCCTGACCGACTCCCTCGCTGCGTTAGCAACGACCAACGCGGTCGCCGAACTTGCAGCTAGCTACGCCGTTGCCGAACGCACACCGACCAGTCCGTTCGAGCACGGCACAGACACCCAGATCATCGAGCGACGGGTTCGAACCGCTACTCCCATGGCGACGCCCTCGCCCCGGCCTGGCGCCTCTTCGACGCTGCGGCGTGAAATCCTGTACGCGCTTCGGACCGGCGGGCCTGCCGCCCCGGACCAGGTGGCCGATCGCGTGGGCGCCAGCCGGACCGGCGTCCTGCAGCAGCTCCGCACTCTGGAAACGGCCGGCCTCGTCAATCGGAGCTTGAGCCGGCACGGGGTTGGCCGGCCGCGCCACCTCTACGACTTGACGCCCGCAGCCCAGAACCTCTTCCCGGCCAACTACGGGGCCCTGGCCCAGTCCGTTCTGACCGCTATTCGATCCATTGGCGGCGAATCGCTCGTCCGCGACGTCTTCGAGGTGCGTCACGCGCAGCTGAAGTCTCGCATCAGCCAGCGCCTGGCGGATCGACTCCCCAGCGACGCTACGTTGTGGGAGCGGGTCCGCGAGGTGGCGAGCTACCTGGACGAGACGGGCTACCTTGGCCGGGCTGTGCGCGACCCGGACGGCGCGATCCGGCTGTGCGAGCACAACTGCGCCATCTCAGGGGTCTCGGTCCCCTACCCGATGGCCTGCGAAGAGGAACTCGCCCTTCTTGGCGAGGTTCTGGGCGCCAAGCTCACGCGCGAGTGCCACATCGCCTCCGGTGGCAGGAGTTGCACGTACCGAGTAGAACCTCTCACCGATTAGCGGCCGCAGGGCTGGCGGGCGGGGCCCGCGTGCGGGCTTGCGGGCGGGGCCAGCGACGCTACGCCTCTTCGCGCTCGACCTCCACGCGCCGGGCCGGCTCCAGGACGGCCGCCAGGACGTCGCTAACCTGTCGCACGAAGGAAGCCTGCAGCGAAGTCTCCACCGCCTGAACCTGCTCCTCATACGACAGGATCCCGAGCCGCCCCAGCGTCGCCAGCTCGTCCCGAATATAAGTCCGAAGCATCTCCGGGCCGTCCGTGCTGATCGCATAACGGACTCCGTTCTGACGGAACTGCTCGAAGATCCAGCGGAACTCCTCCCAGCCCGAGACAACCTCCGTCTGCAGGTTGGACGTCGGGCAAATTTCCAGAACGACGCCGCGCTCGCGGAGCATCGCCATCGTTCGCGCGTCGTAGGCGGCCTTCACCCCGTGCCCGATCCGATCCGGTTCGAGTTCCTCCAGCACGGGGGCGATCTCTTCGACCGGCCCCGCCTCGCCGCAGTGGACGGTGATCCCGAGGCCGAATTTGCGGGCCCGGGCGAAGAGATTGCGGTAGTCAGAGGGCCGGAAGTTGGCCGATTCAGGGCCGGCGATGTCGATACCGACGATGCCCCTATCGCGCCAGGCGATCGCCTTCTCGACGATGATCTCGTTCAGCCCAAACGGGAAGTCGCGGTCCAGGCAGAAGATCAGACCCGGCTTGATCGGGTATTCGAGCATGGCCCGGTCCATGCCGCGCAGCGACGCGGCGATGATGTGGTCCAGGTCCTGCTCACCGCCGCGATTGCGCTTCATTGGGTTGAAGCGCAGTTCCATGGTGGTGACGTTGTTCTTGCGGTAGGCGCCGCCGATGACCTCGTAGACGGACCGCTCAACAGCCAGCGGCGACGACTGGATCAACTCGGTCCAGTGGAAGAGGTGCAGGTACTTGTCGAAGGAGTGGCCGCGCCGCGCCGAGGCCGTGATCATCTCGCGGAACTGCCAGTAGTCCTTCGTCGGCAGCTTGATGCCCTGCTCGTGGGCGATGCCCCACATGATGGCGGGCGTGACGGCTCCACCGAGGTGGCAGTGAAGCTCGGCGAGCGGCATCCGACGCGGCAGCGGGCGGGTCATCGCCCAGAGCATAGCCACTCGGCGGGGAAGTGCCTCCGGGCCGCGCGCCGGCAACCCTCGTAGAGCCAGGAAACGGGCAATCCGCAACCACCACGCAACGGTCCATGTCGCGCACGCCTTGCGCGTGCTCTTCGCTGCGGCTACGCTCCGTCCACTGATACCAAGGTGCACGTCGCGGGTGGGCGGCGGGCGGCATTGGGAGGTCCAGGAGGCCAGGAGGAAACCAGTGACTCAGTCTCGAATCCGTATCGCCAGCGTTTTGGCGATCGCGGCCCTCGTCGCGAGCGCATGCTCAAGTACGGGCGCGACAGCCACCCCCAGCACAGCGCCGGCGGTCACGGTTGCGGCAGGCCAGTCGGTTGTGCCCACGGCCGTCCCGACGGCTGCACCGACCGCTGCTCCTACTCAAAAGGTCGTCGGCACCGTGCCCGCCGATCAGCTCGTGGTAGCGAGCAAGCTTACCGTATGCTCCGATCTCCCCTACCCGCCACAGGAATACTTCGACAAGAACGGCGACCCGATCGGCGCTGACATCGATATCGCCGGCGAGGTCGCCAAGCGGCTCGGCCTCAAGGAGGCGGTTGAGAACACTGTCTTCGATACGATCATCGCCGCCCTCCAGGGCAACAAGTGCGATCTCATCATCTCGGCCATGGACATCCGGCCCGACCGGCTGGCCCAGGTCGCGATGATCCCCTATCTCAAGAGCGGCCAGGGCTTTGTCGTCGCGAAGGGGAATCCTGACGGCGTCAAGGCGACCACCGACCTGTGCGGCAAGTCCGTTGGGGTCGAGAGCGGCACAAGTGAGTTCGACCACCTCAACGGCACAGGCAGCTACAAACCCGCCGACGGCCTGAATACCCAGTGCACCACCGCAGGCAAGGGCAAGATCGACATCCAGCCATTCGCCAAGGACAGCGACGCGTTGCTGGCCCTACAGTCCGGCAAAGTCTCCACTTACTTCACCGACCTTCCGGTCGCTGCCTACTACGTCAAGAAGCAACCAGACCAGTTCGAACTGGCGCCTCTGAACCTCAACCCCGTCACGCAGGGCATTGCGCTGAGCAAGGACGCCAGCAAGACGCAACTCGTGGCCGCAGTGAAGGCGGCGCTGCAGTCGATGATGGACGACGGAAGCTACCTACAGATCCTCACCACGTACAACCTTCAGAGCGGTGCCGTCACATCCACGAACCCTTAGTCAGCTAGTTAACGCCACCATGAACGCACCGCGCGTTCGAGGCATCCGGCCGGCCCTGCTGCTGGCCGGATGTTTCCTTCTTGCCATCGTCGTGGCCGGGTGTTCGACCAAGAGCAAGACTACTTTCACGTTCGACTTGAACCTGTTCATCGACGAACTCAGGCCTGACGCGCCTGGTGTCGCGGGCGTCATCTACATCACGGTCGTTGTCTCGGTCCTAGCCCAGATTATTGGCGTGGTGCTCGGCATCTTGGCCGCGCTCGGCAAGATGGCACGGCTTCTGCCATTACGGTGGACTTCCAACTTCTACATATGGGTGTTCCGTGGCACCCCTCTGGTCGTACAACTTGTGCTTCTCTACTACGGCTTTTCCGTCGCCCATATCTTCGATTGGCCCGACCAGTACCTACTCGATTACACGATCAAGGGCTCGCTATTCGCTGCGATCGTGATCCTTGGCGTCAATGAAGGCGCCTATATGGCCGAGATCGTACGCGCCGGAATTTTGGCCGTCGACCCAGGACAGACTGAGGCAGCGAAGTCCTTGGGGATGAACTACCGAATGACGATGAGTCGCATCGTCCTGCCTCAGGCCGCCCGGGTCATCATTCCGCCTCTCGGGAACGAATTCAACAACATGCTCAAGACGACGAGCTTGATCTTCGTTCTCGGGGTCATCGAGACGTACAACCACTACGTGCTCCTCCAGGTGCAGAACTTCCGGCCGTTCGAGGCCTACCTCGCATGCGCCTGCTGGTTCCTCCTCATGACTACTGTTTGGAGCTTGATCCAGGGACGGATCGAGAAGCGATTTGCCCGCGGAACGACAACTGGTTCCTCGGTAGCCAACGGCCCAGGCTTGCGGGCGCGATTGTTCGGCCAGGGAGCTACTTCGAGTGGGCTCGGAGGCCACTGATGACAACACCGAACATCAGTCGTGACCTCCTCGGCGCCATTGGCGGCGTTCCACGTCCGGAGACGGACGTGGTCGTCGATGCACGCAACGTCAACAAATTCTTCGGCCGACTGCACGTCCTCAAGGACGTTTCGATCCAGGTCAAGCGCCAGGAGACGGTCGTCATCATCGGCCCATCCGGTTCGGGTAAGACGACCTTCATTCGATGCGTCAACCATCTGGAGAAGATCCAGAGCGGCCGCATCTTCGTAAATGGCCATCTCATCGGGTATCGCGAGACCAACGGGGGCAAGAAGCTGGTCGAGGACAAAGAGAAGAACATCGCCCGTCAGCGCATGGACATCGGCATGGTCTTCCAGCGGTTCAACCTGTTCCCCCATATGACCGCGCTCGAGAACATCATCGAGGCGCCGATCAAGGTCCGGGGTATGGGGCACGACGAAGCTGTGATCATGGGCCGGGCACTCCTCGATCGCGTCGGGCTAGCGGCCAAGGAGAAGGTGTACCCGAACCAGCTCTCCGGCGGTCAGCAGCAGCGCATCGCCATCGCGCGAGTCCTGGCCATGAGGCCCGCTCTGATGCTCTTCGACGAGCCGACCTCCGCGCTTGACCCCGAGATGATCGGCGAGGTCCTGGAAGTCATGAAGGAACTGGCCCGCGAAGGCATGACGATGATCGTGGTCAGCCACGAAATGGGATTCGCCCGCGAAGTGGCGAACCGCGTCGTCATGATGGACGAGGGCGTGGTCGTCGAGGAAGGCACGCCGGACCAGGTCTTCAGCGCGCCGTCACAAGAGCGCACGAAGGCGTTCCTCTCGAAAATCCTGTAGCCGCGCGCGGCCGTTCGCCCGAGCCATCTCTCTGCTCATCTTCGGCCGGGGTGATGCTAGGGGTCGGAACCGGCGATTCGGCTGCTCATCTTCGGCCGGGGT
>JANYJI010000157.1 GCA_025358525.1 Chloroflexota bacterium
GACTGGACCGGCTCGAGCGGCCACCTCCATATCTCTTTGTGGGGCAGCGGCGGCGACAAGGCACTCTTCTTTGATGAGGCGGGCAGCCAGCCATACGGCATGAGCGACACCATGCGCTGGTTCCTGGGCGGGATGATGGCGCTCCAGCGCGAGCTTGCCCTCTTCATCGCCCCGAACATAAATTCATACAAGCGCTACGCGGTGGCCAGTTGGGCTCCCGTCACCGTGGTCTGGGGCCGTGACAACCGCACGACGGGCTTCCGGATCGTGGGCGACGGGGCGGGGCTGCACATCGAGAACCGCTTCCCCGGCGGCGACATGAACGCCTACCTGGCCTACGCCGCCGAGCTGGGGGCGGGGCTCTTCGGCATCAAAAACAAGATCGAGCCGCCGGCCGAGTGCCGCGGGAATGGCTACGTCGCCACGGGCTGCGACCGCATGCCTCGGGCCCTGTACGAGGCGATCGATCTGCTGGATGAAAGCAAGGCCGCGGTCGAGATCTTCGGGCAGGACGTCGTGGACCATTACCTCAACGCGGCCCGGGTCGAGCGCGACGCCTACGACGCGGCCGTCCACGCCTGGGACCGCGAGCGCTACCTGGAACGAGGCTAACTGACCGCCAGGTAGCGCTTTGGCGCTACCTGGAACGAGGCTAACTGACCGCCAGGTAGCGCTTTGGCGCTACCTCGAACGCGGCTGAGCTGACCGCCAGGTAGCGCTTTGGCGCTACCTCGAACGCGGCTGAGCTGGCTGGCCTCGCCGACGCGCTCGGCCGGTGGCGACCCCCGTATGGTTGGCTACGCGCTGTTCGTGGGCGCGAGGGACGCTCCATTTTGTCGGCGAGCCGCCCGCAACCTGAAGGCGAACATGCTCGCAATTTCGGCCCAGGGCTGAACAAACAGCGCCGATGACTCGTCTGGATGGCCGAAACCCGAATCACTATCCAATTGAAGGATGATCAACATGCGTCGTTCGCTCACATTCATGGCCGCTGGCCTGCTGATTTGCGCGGGCAGCCTCATCGGATGCGGTTCCTCAGCTTCGACCTCGGCGCCTTCGCAGGCCGCAAAGGCGACCGTCGTTGCGAGCGCTCCCACCTCCCAAGGAACCGTCACGATTCATTACGAAGAGAATGCCCAGGTCGAGATCATCGCTCCGACCGGCCGGCGCATCCTCATCGATGTGTGGAACGCCGCCGCTCTTTCGAAGCCCCCTACCGCATCCGACATTCTGCTCACCACGCACGCCCACGGCGACCATTACGTGGCCGCTTTCGTAGACAGCTTCCCCGGCAAGGAGATCACCATCGAGGAAGGGTCGCTCAAGCTCGATGACGTGAATGTCGTCAGCATTCCGGCCGGCCATGACCAGGGCACATTGATTGCGGCCAAGGATGGCAGCGACTACATCTTCGGCATCGACTTCGCCGGTTTCCGCTTCGCCCATTTCGGCGATCTCGGCCAGGACAAGGTTACCGATGAGCAGCTCGCCAAGATCGGCAAGGTTGATGTCGCTTTCTCGCAGCTGGCCAACTCGGGCAGTTCCATGGACGAGGTCAATCGCAAGGGCTTCAACCTGATGAATCAGGTCAAACCCAAGCTGCTGATTACGACCCATGTGAACTTGGACGCCGTCAAGCTCGCCCCCACCATCTGGAAGACCGCCTGGGCGACGGGCCCGATCACGATTTCGAAAGACAAGCTTCCGACCGAACTGACCTGCCTGGTAATGGGCACGCAGGCCGCAAACTACGCCAAGATATACAACTTCCCCGCCTTCGCCCAGTAAACGAAGTCGGCGACCGTCGCCGACTTACGCGCGGGGCTCGCTCAGCTGGGCGAGCCCTTGCGATTCGGGGCCAGATATGTGGCCAGTCCCTCGGCCAGAGGCGTGAGCCGGCGAGGCAGCGCCGCCGTCAGCGGCCCGGTGTCCACCTGCGCCGACTGGACGATGAAGTCGATCGCATCCGGCGTCATCGGCGGCGCCGGGAGCAGCGTCAGGGGTCGAGTGGCCAGCTTCATCAGGCCGACGGGGGCGTGGAGTATCGGCCGCCTCCGATGTGAGACCCGCAGGGCCTCGCGGACCACGGCGTCCATCGTGAGGGTCTCCGGGCCGCCAACCTCGAACGTGGCGTTCTGTGCGGCCGGGGTCTCGAGCGCGTCGGCGACGAGCTTGCCTATGTCGTCGACGAAGACCGGGGCCACGAGCTGCCTGCCGGTGCCGATCTGCGGCACGAACGGCAGCCACTTGGCCATGCCAAGGAAGCGGTTAAGCGAACGATCGCCCGGCCCGTATATCCAGCTTGGGCGGAAGATGGTGTAGACGATGCCGCTGCCCCGGACTGCCTCCTCGGCGCGCCACTTGGCCTGGAACCAGTGCTTGGGCGCGTCCGCAGCCGCGCCGGCACCCGACACGTAGACGAGGCGCCGAACTCCAGCCAATCGGGCAGCTGCGACAAGCGCCGCCGTCCCGGCTGCGTCAACGAGTTCGAAGGTCTGGCCCCGCCGGGGCGCCTCGATCGGCGAGTTGTGGAATGCCAGGCTGATGGCCAGCGTGTCGACCCCTGCCAGGGCAGTGGCGAGGCTGTCCGGCCGGGTCACGTCCGCCTGGCGGAACTCGAACGCCCCCTTGGGAGCGTCTCCCCGAGAGCCGATTGCGGGTGGCCGGTGCGACAGCACGATCACGCGATGCCCGCGCGACGCCAGCTCGCGAGCGATCGCCCCACCGACGAAGCCGGTGCCGCCGGCCACGGCAACGATTGCCGACTCAGATGTCACGGTTCGCCTCCTGGCTGCCGCCGAACGCTCGCGGCCGAAGCAGCGATAGTCAGCATAGCCCCGACCTGTAAGCTAGCGGGCGGGACGGTGGGTCCTGCCCGAGGCCCCGCGGACCGTCCGGCTGCGGTATAGGCACAGCGGAGGCGCGCACATGCGGCTTGAGGAGAAGGTCTCCATCATCACCGGTGCCGGCGGCGGCATGGGTCGCGTGGCCGCTCTTCGTTTCGCTGCCGAGGGATCCAAGGTCGTCGCCGCCGACAATCAGCCCGACGCCGCCGAGGAGACCGTCCGCCAGATCCGCGCCGACGGCGGTGAGGCAACGCCGATCACGGTCGACATCTCGCGTGAGGCCGATGCCAGAGCCATGGTCGACGTGGCAATCCACAAGTACGGCCGCCTCGATGTCCTCTACAACAACGCCGGGATCATGCCCGAAGCGGACCATTCGGTCCTCGATACGCCGGTCGAGATCTGGGATCAGGTCATGGCGGTCAACGTCCGCGGCGTTTATCTGGCCTGCAAATACGCCATCCCGCGCATGATCGAGAACAGGGCTGGCTCGATAATCAACGTCTCGAGCTTCGTTGCCCTGGTGGGATGCTCGGTTCCGCAGGACGCCTACACCGCTTCCAAGGGAGCCATTCTGGCTCTGACGCGGTCGCTCGCTGTCCAGTTCGCCCCACAAGGGATCCGAACCAACGCCATCCTGCCGGGCCCTGTCGAAACGCCTCTCCTGATGGACTGGCTGGTGAGAGATGAGCAAGCGAAGAAGATTCGCCTGGCCCGAAACCCGAGCGGTCGATTCGGGAAGCCGGACGAAGTCGTGTCACTGGCGGTCTACCTGGCCTCGGACGAGTCAGCCTGGACCAACGGCGCGTCGCTGGTCATAGACGGCGGGATCAGCGTCAACTACTTCTGAGTAACCTGGACGCGGACCCGGGGGCGGCGGGCCAGGGTATCGAGGCTGCGGTGTTTACACGGAATGACGAACGTAGGAGGCGCGATGGACATGCTGAAACCGGGCGACCTGGCGATCGGGATCGACTTTGGCGGCAGCGGCATCAAGGGCGCGATAGTCGACATCCGGACAGGCCAGTTGGCCGGTGATCGAATTCGCATCCCCACCCCACAGCCGTCGATTCCGCGCGAGGTCGTCCAGGTCATGGACCAGCTGGTAAGGCGGCTGATCGAGGCTCAGACGGGCAGCGGTCGCGCGATGCTTTCGCCAGACGACGCGGCAACTCTTCCGGTAGGCGTGGGCATTCCCGCCGCCACTCGAGGTGGCACCGTCCTTACGGCTGCGAACATCGATCTGGCCTGGATAGGCTTCCCGGCCGAGCGTGAGATGGCCCGGGCCATGGGCCGAAGCGTGGCCATCGGCAATGACGCAGACGTGGCGGGTATGGCGGAGCTGCGCTTCGGGGCTGGCCGCCGCCAGCGTGGCACGACCATCGTGCTGACAATCGGCACGGGCATCGGGTCGGGCATCTTTATCGACGGCCGGCTCCTCCCCAATACCGAGATGGGACACCTGGAGCTCCATGGCAAGGACGCCGAGGAGCGGGTTGCCGAGTCGGCCCGAGATCGGCTCAACCTCAACTGGAGAGACTGGGCCTCAGGCTTCGACGACTACCTGCACCTGCTCGAGCGGCTCTTCTGGCCCGACCTCTTCATCCTTGGCGGCGGAGCGTCGAAGCGGGCGGACAACTACCTGCAGTACCTCACGGTCAAGACGCCGGTGGTCGTGGCCACACTCAAGAACAATGCGGGCATCGTGGGTGGGGCGCTGATCGCCCATGATCGCCGGCACGACGACGCCGTTCGCGGCACGGTCGCGCCGCTGCCTTAGCCAGCAGGCCAGGGCGTGTTCGAACCCAGCGCCGACTCGACCGGCTAGCTCGACCGGCCGCTGGCTCCCCGTTAGCCCCTAGATTCGATCCCGCGCAGCTCTTTGAGCCGCGGGACGCTGCCCGATACCACCAGAGTCTCGCCCGTCCCGAGGACCCGGTCGGCGGGTGGATTCGGCTCGTAGCTCTTCTCGCCTGTGACGATGGCGAGCACGAAAACGCCGGTGTCTCGAAGCGAGCCCACGGTCGCGCCGCTCAGGGCGCTGCCGGCGACCACCTCGACCTCTTCCATCGAGAAGGCCAGCTCGCCGTGCGAAAGGGCGGCATCGATGAAGTCGACGACGCGCGGTCGAGTCGCCAGCTCGGCGAGCCGATGGCCGGCCATGGTGTACGGCGAGACGACCCGATTGGCGCCCGCTTGCATGAGCCGACCTTCCGAGTCGGTCGAATTGGCTCGAGCGACGACAAAGAGCTTGGGATTCAGCGCCCGGGCCGATAGGATCACGTACACGTTGTGGGCGTCCGAGTCGATCGTGGTGATCAGGCCCTTCGCTCGATCAATGCCGGCCGCTCGAAGGGTGACTTCTTCAGTGGCGTCACCTTCGACCTCGAGGAATCCTTCGCGCCGGGCTCGAGCCAGGGATTCGGGCAGGATGTCGATGACGACGACCTTCCGTCCCGCGTGGACCAGCTCGCGCGCAACCGTCAACCCGACCCGGCCAAAGCCGCACAGGATGTAGTGGCCCGACAGCTTGTTGACCGCATCTGCCATCCGCTTCGCCTCCCGCCGTCCGCTGGTCGCCTCGACAACAAGGTACTCCGCCACGATCCCGACTGACCCGAAGATCAGCCCGACCCCCGTCACCGCCAGGAGCATCGTCCAGACTCGACCAGCGTCGGTGAGCGTCTGGACTTCGCGGAACCCGACGGTGGTAAGGGTGATGACCGTCATGTAGAGGGCGTCCATAAGTCGCCACCCAGGCTCCAGGATCAGGTAGCCGGTGGTGCCGATCGCCATCGCGCCAACTACCACGCACAGCCAGATCCGGACGTGGGCCGCCGTTATCGCGGCCGGCGCAACCAGGGCCGGCCAGCTGGCGTGTCGGGATCGGCCCAGGGACGAGATGGGGTCTCCGCCGCCCTTCCCGACTTGGCCGGGCCCGTCCGACTCGTCCACCGCATCACCTCGTACTCGCCAGATGGCGCCCCGATTCTATGTCGTTCCACCCGGGATATGGTCCCGCGGCCGACGCCCGCGCGGTCGGCCACGTCCTCCTGGGACATATTCCGGGACAGACGAAGGCTCTGAACCATTCGCCCGAGTTGCACATCGTTTGCCACGGATGAAGGATGGCGCCAGCCGATTGGCGGCCGATTACGCGGCTATTATCGGAGCGACGCGGCGCCCAGCCCGGCCGCCGACGC
>JANYJI010000187.1 GCA_025358525.1 Chloroflexota bacterium
ATTGCCTCGATGCTCATTCGGCCTCCGAGGAGCGGCACTCGCTCGACGCGGCGAAGGAGCATCCGCTCGACGACATTGGCGTACTGGCCGTCGCTGCCCTCGATAACGATGATCTTCTTGTAACGCTCCGCGACCTCGGCCAGCTCCTTGTCCAGCGTCGGCCAGATACGAATAGGCCGGAAGAGGGCGAAGTAGGGTGAGATGGGCTGGGCGACACGGCGGGTAATGCCGAACGCGACGACCAGGGTGTCCGAGTCCTTATTCCAACCGTATTCGTAGAACGCGTACTTCTCGGCCACCTTCTGGCGGTAGTCGCGGTTCTCGATGTACTGGCGGATGAACTCGTCAGAATCGGCGGTTGCGGGCTCGCCATCCTCATACGTGGCCACGCCGGAGAAGAGTCGGGTACTGCCCGAGGCCAGTGGCTCCAGGGTCCGCGGCGCAATCGGCACGTTTATGGCGTCGAGGTCGACGACCTCATTGAGGTGGCCCAGGAAGGCATCCGACAGCAGGATGACCGGGGACCGGCTCTCCTCGGCAGCGTTAAAGGCGTGGATCGCGTATTCGTGGCACTCGGCTACGGTCGACGGGTAGAACACGATGCTGGTGTAGTCGCCGCTGGAGCCGTAACGAGTCTGATTGAGATCGCCCTGGCCGGGCATCGTCGGCATTCCGGTGCTGGGCCCGACGCGCATGACGTTCACGATCACAGCCGGGATGCCAATCTTGTGGCCGTATCCGACAGCCTCCTGCATGAGGCTGAAGCCCGGCCCAGAGGTGGCTGTGAATGACTTCGCGCCCGCCAGACTCGCGCCCAGGATGGCGTTGGCACTGGCGATCTCGTCCTCAGCCTGAAGGAAGCGGAACTCAGGGTGTTTGGCCGCGTATTGAGACGCCTGCGCAAGAATCTCGGAGGAAGGGCTGATGGGATAGCCGCAGAAGTAGCTCGCGCCAGCCTTGATGGCGCCGAGCAGAACGGCCTCGTTGCCCTGGACGAGTCGCTTGGTCATCAGTGAGTCCTGTCGATCAGGTCTGGTTATCGCGGTCGACGGTAGGAGCACTCTCCGTGTCCGTCATGCCGCGCTGGGGGTCGGTCCCGGCGACGGCCGGACCGAGTGCCGCATCGGGCGCATGCGCGTGGCCGTTGTGGCCGTTGTGGCCGGCGGCAGCCTCGGCGGCCACCTCAGCCGGCAGTTGGCCCGAGGCATCGCGCTTGGGCAGGACCTCAATCGCAAGGTCCGGGCAGTAGCGCTCGCACAGACCGCACCGGATGCAGTCCGTAACCTCGATGATCGCGTCGTGCGTCAGGACGAGGCTGTCTTTGGGGCAGATCTCAACGCAGATGTTGCAGCGCTTGCACCATTCGTCGACCCAGCGAATGTTGACGAAGTCGACGAGAGTCGGCGCGCGGTGCGGTTTGCGTTCAGAGGCGTAGACAGTAGTCGTGGCCGGTTCTCCAGAATCTCAACGTTGAGGCGGTTAGTGGCCGTCCGTGCAGTGTACGGAATCGAGCGTGTCGGCGCTGGCAACCAGCCGAACCGGTTCGATAGATGCGCCGTCAGGTGGGCCCGGAGACCGACCGCCAGGTCGCCTACTGGACCCGCAGTACGGTCTTGGCGTTGGCCCAGTGGCGCTCCAGCTGGTAGTACTCGCGCTCTGGCACGGCGAAAATGTGAACGATGACGCAGCCAAAGTCGACCAGCGTCCAGTGCGAGTTCGAGCCGCCCTCACGCCCGATCGGCCGGACGCCCTCATCGCGCAGTCTGTCGACGACGCCGTCGGCGATGGCTCCGAGCTGGCGCTCCGAACCGCCTGAGCAGATGACAAAGTAGTCTGTCATCGAAGTCAGTTCGGCGACATCGAGCAGGACGATGTCCGCGGCCTTCTTATCCTCGACCGCCTCGACGATCTTGCGGGCGATCTCAAGTGAACTGAGGCGCGCACCCCGCTCGCGAAGCGACTCCGGCAGTTCCGGCTCGGCAGCGGCGGCAGCAGCAGCGGCCTCTTCTGCCTCAATCTCGGCCTCGAGCGCGTCGGCCAGCGCCGCCTCGCGTTCGTCGAGCGAGACCTTGCCAGTGGCAGCCTTGCCAGTGGCAGCCTTGGCGGCCGCCGGCTTGCGGCGTCGCGGCAGGCCGTCAGGGCTGGGCATGGTTTCGGGACTGGGCAGGGCTTCCGATTCGGGCTGTGTGTCGGTCACGTCAGGCGATCCTCTGGGGGTTGTTCGAAAGATACAGCCGACGATCGCGAATGTACGCCTCGACGGCCGGCGGAACCAGATAGCGGATAGAGCGACCGGCCGCGGCGCGGGCGCGGACGTCTGAGGCGGAATGTGCCAGCGGCAAGGTGTCGACGCAGATGACTCGTTTTGCGCTGGCGGCTCCGCCCGGGAGGTGGGCCGCGAGCCACGCGCCGTCGGGCAACGGGGCGCCTGGTCGCGGCACGACCGCCAGCCGCGCCAGCGCGAGCAGGCGCTCCGGATCGTGCCAGCCGCCAAGATCGGCCAGCGCCTCGGTCGATAGGATGAAGTAGAAGTCGCGGGCCACGCCCTGGCGAACAGCCTCGTCGGACAACTCGCTCAGGGTGTCCGTGGTGTACGAGGGACCGGCCCGCTCCAGTTCGACATGTGAAACCGCGAAGGCCGGATTGCCCGCGATGGCCAGCTCCACCATGGCCACGCGGTCTGGCGCCGGGGTCACGTCCTCGTCGAGCTTGTGGGGTGGCAAGGCCGCGGGCACGAACAAGACGAGGTCAAGTTCCAGCACATCACGGACCTGCTCGGCGATCACGAGATGGCCGTAGTGGACCGGGTCGAAAGTTCCGCCCAGGATCCCGACGCGTCGAGCGCTCGGCTCGATCCACGCGGCCCGCCCCCCGGTCGGCCCAACTCGGTCCGTCATCGTCACCGCTGATCCCAGTCGTCGGGTTCCCATTCGAGCTCGCTGTTGCCGATGCGGACGGTATCGCCCGGCTCCACGCCGTGGCGGCGCAATTCCTCGTCGATGCCGAGTCGGGCCAGCTCGCGCTGGAAGCGCTCGGCCGATTCCTCAGTTTCGAAGTTGGTCTGCGCAGCCAGCCGCTCAATCTTCTTGCCATGAACCACGAATATGCCGTCCTCGCGCTCAACTCGGAAGCCATCGCCTGCCGACTCGATGCGATGCACGACAACGCCGGCCGAATCCAGAGGCTCTGCCATCTCGTCGGCATTGGGAAGCATCGCTACGAGCCGGGTCCGCAGCTCCGCCAAGCCCTCACCTGCGGCAGCGGAAATCGCCACGGCCGCGACGCCCTGGTCTCGGCGTGCCTTCTCAAATGCGGGCCATGTGTCGGCGGCCTCAACGCGATCCATCTTGTTGTAAGCCACGAGGATGGGCTTGGCCAGCAGCGCCGGGTCGTGGGCTTGCAGCTCGTCACGGATGACGTTGTAGCTCCACTCCGGATCGCGGTCCGAGCCGTCGACAATGTGGACCAGGATGCGCGTCCGTTCCACGTGACGCAGGAAGGCGTGGCCCAGCCCGGCTCCGGAACTGGCACCCTCGATCAGCCCGGGCACGTCGGCGATGGTCGGACGACGCAAATCATCGTCGCTGATATCGAGCACGCCCAGGTTCGGCTCAAGCGTCGTAAATGGGTAATCGGCGATCTTCGGCCGAGCCGCGGTAAGGGCTGCGAGCAGGGTTGACTTGCCCGCGTTTGGTAGCCCGACCAGTCCGATGTCGGCAATGAGCCGCAACTCCAGCCGGATCCAACGGTCCTCGCCTGGCTCGCCCTTCTGAGCATGGCGCGGCGCCTGGTTGGTGGAGGTGGCGAAGTGGACATTGCCAAGGCCGCCCCGTCCGCCACGGGCAACCATCAGGGTCTGCTCGGAGGTTACGAGGTCGCCCAGAAGCTCACCAGTTTCGTCGAGGAAGATGCCCGTGCCCGGCGGCACCTTAAGGGTAAGGTCGTGGCCGGCCTTGCCATGCATGCGCTGCCCAAAGCCGCGACCGCCAGGCGTGCCCTTGAAGTGGTGAGCGTGGCGGTAGTCGCGGAGGCTGGTCTCGCCCGGATCGACGGTCAGGTAGATCGAACCCCCCCGGCCGCCGTCGCCGCCGTCGGGACCGCCGCGGGGCACATGGGCTTCGCGCCGGAAGGTGGCCGCGCCGTCGCCCCCATCACCGGCATGCAGGAATATCTTCACTCGGTCCAGAAACATGGCTCAATTCTCGCACGCCGTATGTGCGCAGCAGGGTGGCGCAGCCGTCAAACGCGGGACGCAGAGGCCCGCGAGGCCTGAGTGGTCCGGTACTTCGCCGCGGTCGACTCGCTCCGGAAGTTTGCGACCCGACCCCGGGCCGGACTCCGACGGGGACTGGTGCCCGCGCCCGGGCGCCGATCTATTGGTCGATGCTCTTGGTCAGGGTCGCCAGGAACTGGACGTTGTTGTCAGTCTTGGAGAGCCGGTTGAGCAGCAGTTCGATGCCTTCGTTGGTGCCAACCGCGGAGAGCATCCGGCGCATCATCCAGACCATCTTCAGCGTGCCCTCCTCGAGGAGCAGTTCCTCGCGGCGGGTACCGGAGCGCTGGACATCGATGGCCGGGAAAATCCGCTTCTCGGCCAGCTTCCGGTCCAAGATGAGTTCGCTGTTGCCGGTGCCCTTGAACTCCTCATAGATGACGTCGTCCATGCGCGAGCCGGTGTCAACCAGGCAGGTGCCGATGATCGTCAGCGAGCCGCCTTCCTCGATGTTTCGAGCAGCGCCGAAGAAGCGCTTGGGCGGATATAGGGCGATTGGATCGAGGCCGCCCGAGAGGGTTCGGCCGGACGGCGGCAGGGCCAGGTTATAGGCGCGGGCCAGGCGCGTGATCGAGTCGAGAAGGATGACGACGTCACGGCCCGTTTCGACCTGGCGCTTGGCGATCTCGAGAGCCATCTCGGCAACGTGGGTGTGGTTCTCGGTCGGCTCGTCGAACGTGGAGCTGATGACTTCGCCCTTGACCGAGCGGCGCATGTCGGTGACTTCCTCGGGCCGCTCGCCGATGAGGGCGACCATGAGAAGCATTTCGGGGTAGTTGGCGCTGATGCCGTTGGCGATCTGCTTGAGGAGCATCGTCTTGCCGGCCTTGGGCGGGCTGACGATAAGCGCGCGCTGACCCTTGCCGATCGGGTTAACCAGGTTGATGAGGCGCTGGCTCAGGTTCTTGGGGTCGGTCTCGAGGTTGATCAGAACGTCGGGGTGAACCGGCGTCTGGTCTTCGAACCTGGGCCGGCGGCGCGCCGTCTCGGGGTCAACGCCGTTGACGCGGTCGACCCGGATCATGCCCCAGTACTTCTCGCCCTCGCGCGGCGCACGGACGGAGCCGCTAACCCGATCTCCGATTCGAAGCCCGAAGCGGCGGATCTGGGTGGACGACACGTATACGTCGTCCGGCGTCGGCATCAGCCCGTGGCGGCGCATGAAGCCGAAGCCCTCATCTACGATGTCGAGGATGCCGGTAGCGTAGGCGTGGCCGGCCAGTTCGCTCTGGCGGGCCAGGATCTGATCGACCAGCTCTTCCTTGCCGTCGGTGCCAGCCTCCATCTCGAGTTCGTGGCCCACGGTTTGAAGTTCGTCGACGTTCATGCCCCGCAGTTCGTTGATGTCGAGGTCGCGAGTGTCGCCGTCGGAATACTCGTCGTACTCCGCCATGGGCGTTCGGCCGACAGGACGTCGGCGTGGGCGGCGGTTGCGTGAACGCGGGTCGGGACCGTTGGCAGGCATCAGGGCAGAGCTCTTGTGAGGAAGGTGCCGTGCAGTGTGATCGCGCGAATCAGTCCGCAGCGGGTGTGCACGGTCGGGGTGAGCCGGAGAATACTCGGCGCGACGGGCCGCGTCAATCGGGTCCGTTACGGATGTGTGAACGGACAGCGATTCTGTCCGAGATAAGCGGACAGCGATTTTGTCACCCTCGATCCCATGAAGACCAGGGAGACGATCACGTTGGACGCTCGGGCGCAGCAGCGCCTCATCGTATTGACCCATGTTCTCGCTGGAGAGCTGGATCCCGCCATCGCGGCGCAAGCACTCGAACTCTCCAGGCGCCAAGTGCACCGGCTGACCGAACGGCTGCGCACGCAAGGAGCCGCAGGACTCGTTCACGGCAACCGGGGCCGAGTTCCGGCGAACCGGACCAACGAAGATCTGCGCAGTCAGATAGTCGAGGTCGCTCAGGGGCCGCTTGCCGGCTTCAACCCCGTCCACATGTCCGAATGCCTCGCCGAAGCCGAGGAGCCGATCGAACTCTCTGCCCGAACGGTGCGCCGGATACTCGTCGCGGCCGGACTGCGGCCACCACGGACGCGCCGCCGGAGCCAACGGCATGACCGCCGCGAGAGGATGGCCCAGGCGGGAATGCTGCTCCAGACCGACGGTTCGACCCATGACTGGCTCGAAGATCGCGGCCCGCGTCTGACTCTGGTGGGCGGCATCGACGATGCCACGAGCACGATCACAGGGGCCAACTTTCGGGCAGCTGAGGACGCCGCGGGCTACTTCACCATGCTCACAGAGACGGTCCGCACCTATGGCGTGCCCGTGGCGCTCTATACCGACCGGGCCGGCATCTTCATCAAGGAAACCAACCGGCCACCGACTCTGGCCGAACAGCTGGCCGGGCGACGCTCCCTTACCCAGGTCGGTCGGGCTCTCGCTGAAGCTGGGATCGGCTGGATCGGGGCAGGCAGTCCCCAGGCCAAAGGCCGAGTCGAGCGGCTCTGGGGCACCCTCCAGGACCGCCTGCTTTCGGAACTTCGCCGGGCCAAGGTCGACTCGGCCCAGGGCGCCAATGCGCTGCTGGCCTGGTATCTGCCCCGTCACAACGAACGCTTCGGCGTGCCGGCAGCAATCGAGACTCCGGCCTGGCGACCCTGGTGTGGCGATGTTCCTCCGGAGGCCGTTTTCTGCTTCCACTATCGGCGGCGTATTGAGGCCGACGCGACGGTCAGCTGGCCGGGCGGATCACTGGCCCTACCAGCCCGAGCCGATGGTCGGGCCTGGGGTCGTGGCCACGTCATGGTCGAGGAGCGCCTCGATGGCTCGCTTTGGACTCGTGCGGCAGGCCGGCACTACGAGCTGGCGGTCGCTCCGCCGGACGCTCCACTTCTGCGAGCCCGCCACTTCGAGGTCGCCGCCCTGGTCGAGCCCGAGATCGAACCGGCTCGAGCACCTGAGCGCGAAGCCATACCTTCGGCTCACAGCGCCACGCGACCCGCGCCGACTCATCCATGGCGGCGCTATCCTGCCATCCGACCACGGTGACAAAGTCCCTGTCCGCTTAGCGGTCAAAGTCGCTGTCCGGCGACA
>JANYJI010000189.1 GCA_025358525.1 Chloroflexota bacterium
ATCGGTGGCGGCGATCTCACGGCATGCCTGCTTGAGTACGGAGTTGTACTGGGCCAGGTAGGAGTCGGCCTCTGCCACGGTTGAAGTACTGTCGTCGCCCAGGTATGGCGCGCAGCGTCTCGAGTTCTGGAACAGAGCGAGGTTGGATCGCGCCGTCGTATCGGCCTGGGTGATCTCTCGGAAGTGGTGGAAGTCGGGCACGGGCAGCATCAGGATTCGGCTGTGGGCCGGAAGGCCCGCGCGCAACGTGGAGATGGCTGTCGAGAGGTCCTGCTGGAATACAAGCGGGTCTGTCTTGGGGTCGTCGCACAGATCGTTGGTGCCCAGCTCGAAGGTGACGTAGGCGGTCTGGCCGGGTTTGAGCATCTTTGCCTGCGCGACGACGAAGTTCGCCTGGCGCGGGGCGTCGTTCATCTTCCGGCCCGACATTGCCGCGTCGACGATCACCAGTGAGCTACCGAGGGCCTTGAACCTCTCGTACAGGCTAAAGACGCCGTCACCGCGAGCGGAGCCGACTACCCAGGAGAACCCAGTGTGGTCGTTGGGGTAGGAAGGCGAAACGCTGTAGGCCTGGCTATACGAGTCGCCGATAGCCGCCAGCAGGTACGGAAGGGGCGCGCCGGCGGTAGCGGTCGGGGCGACCGTCGCCATGGAGGGCAAGAGGCGGGACAGGGCCGTAAGGGATGGCGCGATCGACGAGGTCGGGACGAGTGGCGCCTTGGTCGGCGTGCTCGGCGATGTGCTGGCGCCGGCGAGCTGTGGATCGGTTGAGGTGGGGGAGGCCGGTGGGCCGGCAAAGACGCTTCTGCCCACAATGGCCGCGAAGGCCACGATGGCCAGGATCGACACAGTGGCTGCCGCGACGGTCCCGCGCCGACCGAATGGCAGGCGGCGGCCCCGTCGGGCGCGGTTTGCAGATTGCATGGCCGCATCCTACCGGCCACCGCGCTCGTTCGCCGACGCATGGTCGCGTCGCCCGGCGGTCCGGGTTGCGCGGGGCATTCATGGTCGGCTCCCCGAGGCGCCTCTGCACGGTTAGGATGGTGCTCATGTTGCAGGCCGAGTTCGCCGCCGAAGCATTGGGACGCTGTCGGCTGTTCGACAGCATGACCGGAGAGCCGCTCGCAGCCTTGACACGAACGCTGCGGGCTCGTCATTTCCGCCGGGGCGAGGTTCTCTTCCACGAGGGCGACCCCGGAGACGCACTTTTCATCGTTACCAGTGGGGCGGTCAAGGTCGTCGTACCGTCCGAGGACGGTGGGGAAGCCATCCTGGCCACGCTCCGCCGGGGCGATTTCCTGGGCGAGCTGGCGTTGCTCGACGGGGCGCCGCGCTCTGCGAGCGCCATCGCTCTTGAGGTGACCGAGACGCTGACCCTGCCGCGCGATCAGTTCCACGCCCTGGTGGCCAGTGAGCCCGCGATTCGAGACGCCCTGCTGGCTTCCCTGGCGGGTGAGTTGCGGCGCCTGACAACGCACGTCGCGGAGCTTCACTTCCTCGACCTAAGCGGCCGCCTGGCTGCTCGCCTGGCCCGACTGGCCGAGGCTCAAGGCGAACGTCTTGGGGACGGTTCGGTTCGGCTCAACGCGCCCCTGACTCAGAGCGATCTCGCGGCCATGATCGGGGCGACCCGCCAGAGCGTGAATAAGCTCCTCGGAGAGTTCGAGGCAAGTGGTCTGATTCGCATCGAGCGTGACAGCATCGTCGTGCCGAGCACCGAAGCCCTCGCTAAAGCAGCCAACCGGTAAGGCACCGGCCGCTCGCGGCCCACCGCTAGTCCTTCGACGACGAAGCCGAGCCGACATCCGGCCGCTTAGCCAGCCGAGATGACTCCCTCGCGCCCTAGCTGGAGGAGCTGCGCCCGACTCTCGTCGAGGTGTTGAGTCGCCGTCCCGAAAAGGCGCTTAAGCAGCATCGCCGACTTGGCCGACCCACCGCTCAGCAAGGCCAGGAGACCATCGGCCTGAACCGACACCAGAACCGCTGGGCCAATGGCCCGAGCCGTCGATAGCGCTTTCGGGTCCTCTCGCAGCGCGGACCAGCCCAGCATGTCCCCGGCGTGGAGGGTCGATACGAGGATCCACCGGTGCTCGTGTCGCACCCTGAGCGCGAGCTGACCCTTGATCAGCCAATGGACCTCGGATATGGGCGCGTCCATATCGACGAGCGTCTCGCCATCCGCAAGAATGCGCCGGACCGCCTTGTCCGACAGGGATTCGAGGTCGGTCTGATCAAGTCCAGCGAACAGCGGCAGGACTGCAAGCTCGGCTGGGCTGACCATCTCTGTCGTGCTCATTGTTTGCTCCCAATCCCAGAGCCGGCCGACCTCGCCGGTGCCGTCATTGTCCGCTACGTGGCGCCGGTCTGCTGACCTTCTCGATCTCAGTCCGCCCCGCAGGAGCCTCGCCCGCAGGAGCCTCGCCCGCAGGAACCTCGCCCGCAGGAGCCTCGCCCCTCAGGAAGAAGTGCAGGAACGCCGCGGCGTGGATACCGGCCCGGCGCCGACCTTCCGCGCCACCGAGAAAGGCGGTCAGATTGGCTTCGCGAACGCCCGACGGGCTGGCAAGGGTAAGCTCGACCTGAGTGTCCACGCCCGACTCGGCTGTTCTGACGGCGAGGCCGACCGATGCGCCCGACTCTCGGCGAATCTGCTCGGACAGGTTGGCCAGGTCGAGGAGAGGCGCGTCTGCGCCGGGTTCGCCCCGCTGGTCGGCGGCAGTGGTCCGCGCCCCCTTAAGCCATGGCGCGTCGCCGAACAGCCGGGTTGTGGCGCCGCCTGTGCCCAGTTCGACGAGCGCGGCAGTCCAGCCGAGATCGGCCAGGTCGCGGCCCAGGACCGACGCCCACGTGTCGTCGTCGCGGCCCCAGACGTACTGGCCGAGGGCGGTCAGGATCACGGTCTCCGCCTCATCCACGAGAGCGGCCGCGGGGCGGTCCGCTTCGGCAATGGCCGAGATTCGGACGTCCACGGCCTCGGACCGGGCATACGTGGCCACGATCGGGTTTGCCGCCCGCAGCAGTGGCTCGCCCAGGAGCGCAGCCACGGCCGACTCACCGATGCCGGTCAGGCGGTACGTGCGCGTAACCCGCTCCTGTCCCAGGCCGCGTTCACGGAGCCGCGGCAGGACCCAGTCCTGCCACATCGGCCGCATCTCGCTCGGCGGCCCGGGCAGGGCCACGACGACACGCCCATCCGGCCGATCCACCCACCAGCCCGGGGCAGTGCCGCGGTCGTTTGGAATGGCCGTGGACGATGGAATAAGCCAGGCCTGCTTGAGGTTGGTCTCTGGAAAGGGAATGCCGCGCCGCTCGAAAAGATGGCGCAGCCAGCGCTCCAGTTCGGGGTCCACGGCCGGCTGCTCCCCGCAGACGTCGGCTATCGCCTCACGGGTCAGGTCGTCGGGCGTGGGACCCAGGCCACCGGTGGTGGTCACGAAGTCCGCGGCCGCCAGCGCGTCGCTCAACGCGGCCGTGACTGCGCCCAGCCTGTCCGGTAGCGCCGCGATCCAGGCCACGTCCACGCCCGCATCAGCCAGGGAGTGGGCCAGGTCGCCGCTATTCGTGTCCCGCGTCTCGCCGGTGGTCAGCTCACTGCCGACAGCGAGCAGGACTGCCGTGAGGAGTGGCCGGGCAGGGGCGTGCGGCAGTTGCATGAAGCGAGTGTACGGGGCGGCCGGAATGCTGCGTCGGGTCCGCCCAACAGGCTACTTGCAGTCGCACTGCCCGCCGCTGCTATGATCGCCTTGTTGTTTGACACTTACCCGAAGGAGGTTCCTTGCCTGGCTGGTCCTCCTCTGAACGCCCGACATCCGGCGCGGAGACCTCCTCCGGGCCTGCTGATAAGTCCGATTCTGGTCGTGCGCCCGGACTGGGCGAGCAGTTCGGCCGTACCCGGAGCGCTCTCCTAGGCCTAATCAGCTCCCATATCGACCTCGCCAAGGCCGAGTTCTCGGAAATCGGCGGCGAGGTGAAGCGTGCCGCTGGTCTCGGCGGCGTCGCCCTGCTCCTGCTCTTCCTGTCGGGCATGCTAATTGCCGTTGGGACGCTGCTCTTCGTCGGTGAAGCGGTCTTCGGTTCGATTGGTTGGGGCGTCCTCGATGGCTCGCTCGTGCTGGTTGCGATTGCGGCGCTGCTTGTTTTTGCAATCATTGATTTGAGCTGGGGCCGAGCCCTTATTTCTTTGCTGGTCGCGCTGGGTGTGGGCCTGGTGGTCACCGGCGTTCTAGCCGTCGACTGGAACTGGGTGAGCCACCACTACTCGGGAATGCCGGCTGCGGTCGTGCTCGCCCTTGCCACCAGCGTCCTGGCGATCGGCGTGTTGGGCGCCGTTTTGGGCTCCGCATTTGGGCGGTGGCCGGCCGTCGGAGGCTTCGCCGTCGGGGTAGTCTGCGGCGTCCTGCTCGGGCTTCTGGCTGCATTTGGTCCGGGACTCCGGGTCGCGGCAGCGGTCGGCGTGGCCGCGCTTCTCCTGTTCTGGCCGATCGTGGCCGCCGTCTTCGTGTTCCGCCATGGCATCGATATTGCGAAGCTGCGCAAGCGCTTCGTACCTGATCAAACAATCGAGACAACCAAGGAGACCATCGAGTGGGTGCGCGAACAGATGCCGCTCGGGCGGAAGTCGTAGCCCGCCGCCAGCTTCTGCTGGTCGAGGTCGTCAGGCTTGAGGCCGCCGGCCGCTCGGCGATAGACATTCCCGCCAAGATCCGGCGAGCTCCGGGCAAGACGGTCGCGCTCGCGGCCGGAACCGCATTTCTCGTTCTGGGCGGCCCCAAGAGGTCCTTCCGCGCCGCCCGACGGGCGATCTTCGGACCGGTGGCGGATCTGCCGAAGTCGATGCTGCCCGAACAGGTCGACAAGGCGTTGCGAGCCCTCGGCGGCGACGGCGACCGAGTCCGCGGGGTGCTGGAGCGCGAATTTGTCGACTACGTCGAGAAGAACAGGCCCGTTCGGGAAGCTCGCGACCTGCGGGGTACGGTTTCCGAGCTTGGCGGCAACATCCTGCGACCGGCCACGGCCGCGGCCGGTAAGCGGCTGGCCAAGGAGCTGTTCAAGCCCGATGGCGGCAGCTTCCACGACGTGATGGATCGAATTCGGACTCGACGGGGCGCCCGTAACGCCGAGGCTGCGGCCGCGCCCGCGGCCGACCGAAAGCCTATCGCACCCAGGCCCGCCAAGCCGTCGCGTGGAGAGCGGCACCCTGGACCCGCCACCAATGGCCCGCGTCCGCGCTAAGCCCGCGTCCGCGCTAGGCTCGAGCCGCGCGGCGGCGGGTGCTGAGGCGCGAAGTCGCTCAACTTCACCCGGGGTGATGCAAAGTGGGCCGGTCGGCCGCGTGAGGCGCCCCCGACCAGATTCAACGGCATTCGCACGCTCGCCAGAAGCGTCGGGCCGGTCGTCTGATGCCGCAGCGCCTCGGTGACGCTCCCGAATATCGCCCCCGCTGAAGATGAGTCGGCGAATCGGAAGTTTGGGCCCATAACGACGCCCAGAGTGAAGTTGAACGCCCAGAGGTAGGCACGTCGCCAGGGACATCGCCACGGCAATCACCGTCAGCGCGCCGAATGTGATCGCCGGCCGCCAGCCGCTGCCTTGCCCCGGTACGCAGCGTGTCGGGAGCGGCGTGCGGTTCGCGGCCGCACGAGCGAGAACCGGCGATAGTCCGACGCTCGGCCCGCGCCCACTCTGCGTGGCCCCGCTAAACTCTGTGACCGCGGGCGAGTGGCGGAATGGCAGACGCGCCAGCCTTAGGAGCTGGTACCGGAAACGGTGTGCGGGTTCGACCCCCGCCTCGCCCACCAGCGGACAAAGCGGTCGACCACTCGACAGCCGGCGTAGGCGATGATGCACAACGGCACCAATGACGCGTTGGGGGTGCCGGCCGCCGCCAGTACGAAGGCCAACCAGGGTGACCGTAGAGGCATGGCAAACGTGGCGTAGTAGTACTGAGACGCGGGCCACAGCGCCGGCACAGCGAGCCAAAGGGCGGCCCTACGATCAATGAGCAGAAGGGCTCCGATGGCTGCGGCCGTGATGGCGAACAATCGAGGATCGCGAGTCGCGCTGAAGCCACCTCGAGTGAAACCCACAAGCCAATCCTGGACCTTGCTGTAGTCAGCGGCGTAGGTTTGCCACAACGGCCAGAAGAGTACGACCGAGACCGCGATCCCAACGGCCAAGATGGTGAGCGCTCGCCATTGCCGTTCCCCGATCATGGGGATGACCGCGTACGCCTTCATGGGAGCGGCCAGGGATTGGACCCATGTCGAGCTGCTGAGCAGTAGCGCCAGGCACACGATCTGCGGGTTGCTGACGACGAGGCCGTAAAAGAGCGGGGGGAACAACATCCACCACAGCGGCAGGCCGAGCCGCCGGATCGTATAGATGGCTGCTGCCACGCTCAGGCCGAGCCAGCCGACCACGAAGGCGTCTTCGGGTATCCAGACGAATGGGACGAACGCCAGAACGGTTGGCGGTGGACCTGTGAACAAGAAGTGGACAAACGCGCCGGAAGGGGGCCACGTGTTTGAGGTGGTGAATGCCGTCCATGGGTCGCCACCGGCGAGCCAGGTGGCCGCCGCGCGGTAGTACAACCTGCCGTCGATGCCCACGGTGTCGAGGTGAAAGGGCCAATCGGTGAGCAAATCGGCAACCGTGGGCCAGGCCTGGTAGGCGAACCAGGCAAACAACGCCCCCGACGCCACACGCCGGGCCATGGGCGATCGGTGGAGCCGCCGCGCCGTCTCGACCACCCAGCGGGAGACCTCGTGGAGGTGCGGAGGGCTCATTGGGACTCCCCTCAGGCCGCGCAGCCCGCACCAATCGGCGCGACGATCGCTCGGTTTCCGGATCTTAGCCGGTTCGTGTCCTCGCCGTCCCGCGTCGGGCCCGACGGGCAGCCTTCTTCGCGTCTACCGCCAGAGATAGGCGAAAGTCGCCACGGACATCGCCACGGCAATCACCGTCAGCGCGCCGAATGTGACCGCCGGCCGCCAGCCGCCGCCTTGCCCCGGTACGCGCCGCCGAGCCGCCGCGCGCTCTCGCCGATCCCACGCCTCCCAGCGTCCCGCCCCGATCCTGGCCAACACCAGGAACGCCGCCGCCACGATCGCGGCCCCCATCGCCCACTCGCCGATGAGTGGCAGCGCGCCCGGCCAGTCAGCCACCTTGGACAGACCGTCGAGTGACCCGGCGATGATCTCGTGGCCCGGAATCGCGGCCCATCGTGTCGCGAAATCGGCCCCGAGCCGCTCCGGCCCTTGCCGACCCACGGCACCCGCAACTCCGGCCGCACCCGCCAGGGCCACCACGGTCGTAACGGCCACAGGAACCCCGGCGCCCAAGGTTGCGATCCATCGTACCCGGAGGCCTCCGCATGGGCGCGAGACGCGGCTCGTCGCGCCGCCCACCCGTCGGCACGCAGGCGGTAGCTCTGGCGAATGCCGGCCATGATCCCCGGCAGGGCATGCCGAACGTAATCCGTCATCGAGCCGAGGCCGGGGGAGCGGGTCGTGGCCGCCCACCACGCCTCGGTCATCACCCAGCTCTGAGCCGAGTGGCCGTCGTACTCGGGCACGTCCAGTTCCAGGAGGGGCAGGCGTGCCCCCGACAGGTCGTAGTCGCAGCGCCGGACGGGGTCTCCGCCAAAACCGTGTTCAGTCCGCCAGTCGGCCAGCACATCCACGATCGAACCCGACCAGTCGAGGAATGTCTCGCAGGCCGGCTGCGTGCCTATGCCGTGGACGAAGACGATGTGCCGATGCGGTTGAGATCGAGCGGCCGCGCTGAGGATGTCACTCCACCATCGATCGGGCTGGCGATCGGAACGCGAGCCGTCGGTGCCGCTCCGACAACGGAGTCGCTCGAGGCATGGGATGATCGAGGACGCACGAAGGTCGCCATGGCCCCAAGGTAGGTTGCGGCAGCCGGGCGGTCCATGGCTTCGCCGGCAATGTGCCGCCCAGCGAGTCCCAATCGCCCTAGTGGTGGCCCCTCACTCGCGCTCTCGGTCGCGGTCGGCCGCGCCACCTATAATCGGCGACGATGCAGACCACCAATACGCCCCTTCCCCAGTCCCGCCTCCAGATAGAGTTCGAGCTTCCGCCCGAGCGCCTCTCCAAGGCCATAGGCCAAGCCGTCGTGCGGCTCGCACGCCAGACGCGAATTTCCGGTTTTCGGCCCGGAAAGGCACCTCGTTCCATGGTCGAGCGAGTACTCGGTCCCGCGGCCGTCCTCGACGAGGCTCTGGAGCAGCTGGTCGATGACGCCTTCCGCGAGGCGATGCGAGAGCAGGATCTCGTGCCATTGACAGCCCCGGAAGTCGAGGTTGTCCAGGGCGAGGAAGGCAAGCCTGTCATTTTCAAGGCGATCGTCCAGGTTCGGCCCGAGGTCAAGCTCGGCGACTTCGACAACTTCGGCTTCAATCCGGAAGTCAAGCCGGTCGACGAAACGATGGTCGAGCAGGTGCTCGATGAGCTCCGCGAAGGCCAGGGCACTCTCGAGCACGTCTCCGACCGGGGTGCCCAGAAGGGCGACTACGCAATCATTGCCTTTGTCGGCACCCGCGACGGCGTCGCCTTTCCGGGCGGCTCGTCGGACCGCATGCCCGTGATCCTGGGCGAGGACCGCCTCATCCCGGGCTTCGAGGACCACCTGGTCGGGGCGATCAAGGACGAGGAGCGCGAATTCGATATCGTCTTCCCTGAGGATTATCAGGAGAAGTCACTGGCCGGTCAGACGGCTCATTTCAGCGTTACGTTGAAGGATCTACGGGCCAAGGCCCTGCCGGCGGCCGACGACGAATTCGCCAGGTCAGCCGGCAAGTTCGCTGATCTTGATGCCCTGAAGGCGGAGTTGCGTCGGCGCCTCGAGGTCAACGCCCTCGACCACGCTCGCCACGAGTTCGCCGACAAGATCATCGAATACGCCACGGCCAACGCCGTTGTTGACCTGCCGGACGTGCTGATCGACCAGGAAGTCGAGGTCATGCACGACGAGTTGCGCTCGGCGCTGGCCCGCCAGGGGATCGACGGGGAGGCGTACCTCAAGGTCGTCGCCAAGACCGAGGCCGAGATGCACGCCGAGTTCCGGCCGCAGGCCGAGAAACGCGTCAAGACACTGCTTGTCCTCTCGGAGATCGCCAAGGTCAAGGGTGTTGAGGTTCCGGACGCGGAAGTCCTGGCCGAGATCGACCGGGCCCGGTCTCGCTACACGAGCAACCCCAATCTCGTTCGGTACTTCGAGTCCGAACGTGGCCGAAACTACATCAGGAGCACGATTCGACGATCACGGACCGTGGAGCAGCTTGTAGACGAGTGGCTCGCCGCGCACCCCGAAGCGCCGCGACTGCCGCATCTCGAAGCCCAGAATGACAACTCGGCGGTCAGCTCGCCGTCGGCCGAGGCTGCCGCCTCGATCGGCGTCACAGACCCGGGCGCTCTGACACCCGATGCGACCGCTTCGGCGGCGCGTAAGCCAGCCCTCTAGAGAGGAGACGATCCGATGCTAGTGCCGATGGTGATCGAGTCCTCGAGCCGTGGCGAGCGCGCCTACGACATCTACTCGCGTCTTCTACGTGAGCGGATCGTCTTCCTGGGCGACGCCATCGAGGACAACATCGCCAACCTCGTGATCGCCCAGCTCCTCTTCCTCGACTCCGAGGATCCGGAGCGTGATATCAGCCTCTACATCAACTCGCCTGGCGGGATCATCACCAGCGGTCTGGCGATCTACGACACGATGCAATACGTGCGGGCCCCGGTCAGCACGATCTGCATCGGCATGGCGGCCAGCATGGCGGCCGTCCTGCTCGCCGCGGGTGCGCCAGCCAAGCGCTTCGCTCTGCCGCACAGTCGGATCATGATCCACCAGGGTTCGGGCGGCTTCCGCGGCAACACTCCTGACGTGATGATCCAGGTCAAGGAGATGGAGACCCTAGTCAACACAAATCAGGAGATCCTCAGCCGCCATTGTGGGCAACCACTTGAGAAGATCGTTGCCGATACCTCCAGGGACTACTTCATGTCCCCAACGGAAGCCAAGGACTATGGCATCATCGATGCCGTCTACTCGGCCACGGCACCGCTGAACAAGGGCGGTGATGGAGGGGCCACTGGGACAGCGGATTCGAGGGACACCTCGGATGATGACAAGGGCCCCGCAACCGCCATTGAGTAGCGGTGCAGAGGCCACGGCGCGAAGGACGGGTCAGGGCTCGTGACGAATACGACCAAAAGTGGTCCCAAGGTTCCATATCGCTGCAGTTTCTGCGGCAAGAGCCAAGAGCAGGTCCGCAAGCTCATTGCGGGTCAGGGCGTCTACATCTGCGATGAGTGCATCAACCTGTGCCAGGAAATCATCGAAGAGGAGATGCTCGATTCGCCGCGCACCAAGCCCCAGGTCGCCAAGCTGCCGAACCCGCGCGCCATCAAGATCGCCCTCGACCAGTACGTAATCAGCCAGGAGAAGGCCAAGAAGGTCCTCTCCGTGGCAGTCCACAACCACTACAAGAGGGTCAGCGCCGGCCACCAGATCGACGACGTCGAGCTTCAGAAGTCGAACATCCTGCTCGTCGGTCCAACCGGCTCCGGCAAGACGCTGCTGGCCCAGACCCTGGCCAAGATCCTCGACGTGCCGTTCTGCATTGCCGACGCGACCTCGCTGACCGAGGCCGGCTACGTCGGTGAGGACGTCGAGAACATCCTGCTCCGATTGATCCAGTCCGCCGACTTCGATGTCGCCAAGGCGCAGCGCGGGATCATCTACATCGACGAAATCGACAAGATCGCCCGCAAGGCAGACAACCCTTCGATCACCCGCGATGTCTCGGGCGAGGGCGTTCAGCAGGCCTTGCTCAAGATCCTCGAGGGCACGCTCGCTAACGTGCCGCCCCAGGGCGGCCGCAAGCACCCGCACCAGGACTTCATCCAGATCGATACCACGAACATTCTGTTCATCTGCGGCGGGGCGTTCGACGGCTTGGAGAAGCTGATCGAGGAGCGGGTGGGGAAGCGGTCGATGGGCTTCGGGGCCGAGAACCACATGCCCATTGTCGATCGCGAGAGGCTCCTCGAGCGGCTCATGCCGGAGGACCTCCTCAAGTACGGCCTGATCCCGGAGTTCGTCGGCCGACTACCAGTGGTCGTGACCCTCACGTCGCTGACCGCGGATGACCTGGTCCGCGTCCTGACAGAGCCGAAGAACGCAATTGCGCGGCAGTTCCAAAAGTTCCTCTCACTCGACAAGGTGGACCTGGTCTTCACGCCGGGTGCGCTGCGCGCCGCCGCCGAAGTCGCGATAACGCGCAAGACCGGTGCCCGCGCCCTCAGATCGATCGTGGAAGAGTCGCTGCTCGAAGTGATGTACGACGTGCCGGACCACGGCGAAATCCGCAAGTGCATCATCACCGAGGAGACGATTCGCCAGGGTCGGCTGCCACTACTGCTGACCAAGAGCCAGGTGGACTCGGGCGTCGACGAGACTAACTACGAGAAGCTTATCCAGGAACGCGGCCAGACCGCGTAGGTCGCGCGCTCCTCGCCGACGAGCCCCCATCGCTCCGGGGGCGACGCTGGACGAGCGGGTTGTTTCATACGGAGCGAACGATGGCAGACGAGACGAAGTCGGCGAAGTCTGGAGCGGATGCGACGCGACCAGCGGCCGCGGACACTGAAACCGGCCTGCCCAAGGCATACCGGCCCGGCGAGGTCGAGCACGCCATTTTCGCGCGCTGGGTCGATGCCGACGTCTTCAACCCGGACGGCAAGGGCTCGCGTGCCGACTGGTCGAAGCAGCCCTTCGTCATCATCCAGCCGCCGCCCAACGTGACCGGCTCTTTGCATCTTGGTCATGCCCAGCGGTCCACGGTCGAGGACCTGATGACCCGCCACGCCCGAATGCAGGGCCGGCCGGCACTCTTCCTGCCCGGCCTGGACCACGCGTCGATAGCCGCCCAGTACGTGCTGGACAAGCTGCTCGCCAAGAAAGGCGAGTCCCGTCAGAGCCTGGGCCGCGCGAAATACCTCGAGCGAATGTGGCAATTCGTCGATGAGACTCGCCAGACCATCCTGAGCCAACAGCGCCGCGTCGGGGCCTCGCTGGACATGACCCGAGTCCGCTTCACCATGGACGAATTCTCTGCGCGGGCGGTGCGTGAAGCGTTCACGCGGCTGTACCGCGAGGGGCTGGCCTATCGGACCGAGGCGTTGATCCATTGGTGCCCAGGCTGCCGAACGAGCGTTTCGGACCTCGAGGTTATCCCCAAGGAGACCACCGGCAGCCTGTGGACAATGCGCTACCACCTGCTGGACGAGCAGACTGGAGCTCCGGACCCGGACGCGTGGATATCGGTTGCCACCACGCGCCCCGAGACGCTGCTTGGGGACACCGCGGTCGCGGTCAACCCGGAGGATCCGCGCTACACCGCGCTCATCGGGCGCCAGGCGATGGTCCCGTTCGTGGATCGTGGGGTGCCGATCATCGCCGACTCGGTCGTGGACATGGCTTTTGGGACGGGCGCGGTCAAGATCACCCCGGCCCACGACAACGATGACTACGAGACCGGCAAGCGTCACGGCCTGTCGATGATCACCGTCCTGGACGACGCCGCCCGGATCAACGAGAACGGCGGCCAGTTCGCCGGCCTGGACCGCTTCGAGGCTCGCCGCCAGATCGTGGAGGCGCTGCAAGAGCGCGGCGAAATGGACTCGATCAAACCCCACGAGATGCTGCTGGGCCGCTGCCAGCGCTCGGACGACGTGGTTGAGCCGCGTCTCAAGACCCAGTGGTTCATCCGCGTGGCGCCCCTCGCCGCGGCTGCGCTGGAAGCCACACGCTCCGGCCGGACGCAAATACTGCCCGACCGGTTCGTCAAGGTCTGGGAACATTGGATGACCGAAATGCGCGACTGGAACGTCAGTCGCCAGCTGTGGTGGGGCCACCGCATCCCGGCCTGGTACTGCCCGGACGGCCACGTGACTGTGACTCAGGATCCGGCCGGTCCGGTGGCGTGCGAGGTGTGTTCGCGCCCCGCGGCCGATCTCCACCAGGACGAGGACATCTTCGACACGTGGTTCAGCTCGGGTCTGTGGCCCTTCTCCACGCTCGGCTGGCCGGATAACACGCCCGACCTGGAGCGGTTCTACCCCGGCTCGGTCATGGAGACCGCCTACGACATCATTTTCTTTTGGGTCGCGCGGATGATGATGCTGGGCATCCACCTGACCGGCGAGGCGCCGTTCCACACCGTCTATCTGTCGGGTCTGATACGGGATCCGTATGGCCAGAAGATGTCCAAGACCAAGGGCAACTCAGTGGACCCGCTCGAGACCATCGAGGAGGTTGGCGCGGACGCACTCCGTTTCGCCCTGGTCAACGGGACCGCGCCCGGCAACGACTCCAGACTCGGGGCCGAGAAGCTCGAGAACGCCCGCAACTTCACCAACAAGCTGTGGAATGTGGCCCGTTTCGTGCTAGGGGCCCGGCCGGCGTCCATTCCGTCGGGCGCGCCCCGCGAGTTGCCGAATCGCGCCGACGTTGGGCCGGCCGATCGTTGGATTCTTTCCCGCGCGGCAGCGACGGTTGCGGCCGTGGACGAAGCGATGCGCCTGTATGCGTTCGGCGATGCCAGCCAGATCCTGTATGAAGCCATCTGGAACGAATACTGCGACTGGGCCGTCGAGCTGGCCAAGATCCGCCTTGGGGACGCGAGTCTTTCCACCGCCGAGCACGAGACAACGTGGTGGACGCTCGTTGACGTCCTGGACACATACCTGCGCCTGCTACACCCGATCATGCCGTTCGTCACGGAGGAGATCTGGGAGCGATTGCCCCACTTGTCCTCCGATCCGGCGCTCCTCATCGTGGCCGACTGGCCAACCGTCGTCGCCTACGCCGTCGATGCCGATGCGGAGAGGGAAGTCAACGCTCTGCTCGAGCTGGTTCGCGCGGTGCGCAACGCCCGGGCGGAAGCGCGCATCGAGCCTGCGGCATGGCTGCCGGTCGACGTGTACGTGCCCGATGCGCTCGGGCCCACCTTCGATGCGCTCCAGTCCGCGATCGAGCGGCTGGCGCGAGCCAGGCCACTCGATCGGTCGTCGTCCCTGGACTCCGTCCGCGGGGCCGTCGATGGCGGGCTGTCCGTGATCGTCGGCGACATCGAGGCCGTGGTCCGGCCTGTGGCCCGCGACGAGGCCCAGAGCGAACGCGACCATGCCCGTCTAGAACGCGAACTGGCGGAGGCCCAGGCCCTTTTGGCTTCTGCGCGCGCCCGTCTCGCCAATGATGCGTTCACGAGCAAGGCTCCGCCGACGGTCGTCGAGGTGGCGCGGGCCCGAGCCGCGGAACTCGAAGAGCTGGTCGGGCGGCTCACGCAGCGGCTCAATTAGCTTGATCGCCACTAGGCGGCATCGGTTGCCGCTCCGCATCCGGCCTGGCAAGACGCGCGAATGTACGGGGACAGCCGGCGTGAAGGCGCTGTTAGGATACGCATGGGTTCCGCCGCAGGTATTCGGGGATGGATGGACTGTGCCGCTATTCGGAAAGTCCCGCCGGAAGGGTCAAGATCAAACACAGACGCAGCAGCCTCTCCTTGAAGAGGTTAGTGCCCACGAGTTCTCGCTCAAGCTCTCGTACTCCGCGAAGAGTTCCGAGTCAGTTCGCCTTAAGGGCGGGCAGGAGATGGCCCGGCGGCTGCAGAGCATGCTCTTCGGCTACGTGCAGGGCGAGTCGGAACTCGTTGAGCCGTTGCCGGTGGAACTCGGACAGGCCACTCCGTTCATCGCCAGCATGCCCGGCAGCGCCCAATGGCTCAAGTACCACCACAATCGTTCGCCGGTAACGCGGCATGCCCTCGTCGTGCTAGAGCTGGTTGACGCGGTCGATCCCGTCTTCGAGACGCTGGTCGTTGGCCTGCTCGACGGCCAGGTCGACACTGTGGGCTATCCCGACTATAACGCCATTGTCGGCGGCGTCGCGTCGCACTGGGACGAGATGACGGGCGACGTAATCGTGCGCGCCCTTGTCGGCTGGGGCGGCAAGGGAGTCCGGGGCGACACGGATCGCAACGCCTCCCGCATCCTCAGTGGTCTATTCATTAACGTCGCCGGCGACAACCACGCGATCGGTACCGTCGTGGTCGATAGGCCACAGCCGGCGGTAGGACCAGGCGGGGTGGTTTGCGCCCATTGCGGCTTCAGTTCCGGTCACGAGCGGGCGTTCTACTGCCCCAAGTGCGGCATGCGGATGTCGCGCGCGTAGCGCACCCGCCGGGAGGTCTCTTTGCCGATCCACGACTATGTCTGCGCGAAGTGCGGCCACAAGATGGAAGTAATGCATTCCGTCCATGGCAACGGACCGACTGCCTGCCCGCAATGCGGCGGCCCAATGAAGAAGACGTTCGCGCCGCCGGCTGTTCATTTCAAGGGCACTGGTTGGGCCCGCAAGGATCGTTCTGGAGGGGATAGGGCCGACAGAACCGCCGCCAAGGAGTCCGGATCGGGCTCCGGCGATGCTGCCGAGGCCGGTTCAGCCGTGGCGCCTGCCGTGGCGCCTGCCGTCGCGGTTTCACACTCGAAGAAACAGGACTGAGAGATGTCGAAGCCACCTGCCGACTGGATATCGCTTTCGGAGGCGGCTGAGCTACTCGCATCCTCAAACGTCAGATTCACGACCGGAACGATCGGTCGCTGGGCCAGAGGGGGCCAGCTTCAGAGCATCAAGCTCGGCAACAAGCGTTTCGTCCGGAGGGCGCAGGTTAGATCGCTGCTCCGGCCGCAAGGGCCGGCGCAGGGCGTCGAGGGCCAGCAGCCCGGGCTCTTCGAGGAACTAGACGGCTGATGCTTATCCCGTTGCTTCAGCAGCCCACACGATGTGGGGTGAGGAAACGGCCGCCTGCCAAGAGTCGTCCACTTAACTCTTGACCGTTCCCAACTCGCCGGAGACACTGCGGCAACCAATCGCGCCAAATGGAGTGCCAGCGTGAGAAGGCTTCGGCTTGCGGCCTGCGTCGCGATCTGCGCGACACTCCTCGTCTCGGGCTGCGACAGCGGGACCGCGACGATCGCCGGGACACTCGAGGTCGGCAACGGCGCCTGTGTCTGGGTCCGAGGGCCGGGTGCGAACGGCACTGATCTCTACTGGCTTCGGCATCTGCCCTCCGGCTACGACACCGACGAACACGGCCTTGGGAAACCTGACGGCAGCCACATCAGGATCGGGGACTCGCTCACCGTCTCCGGGGCTCTGTCCTGGGTGCCATTCGAGAGAAACTGCGATGGCACGCACACGCTTGACGTGACGGCGATCAAATAGGGTCTCGTCCTCAGCCAGAGTCACCGGCCTTCCCGCGGCTACGGCCTGATCGGGAACTGCGGCAGGTCGCTCGCTCCCCGGACGATGGAGAGCGGAGCCGGCGCGCGTCCG
>JANYJI010000192.1 GCA_025358525.1 Chloroflexota bacterium
CCGCTGGCGAACGTCTCGAAGGCGACCTTCGCGCCGGTCTGCTTTTCGAACGCCGCGGACACGTCCTTGAACCACTGCTGTTGCTGTTGACCGTATTTGCCGTCGACGCCTGTAAGAACAGTCAGCGTCTGCCCTGCGCCACTGATCGAAGCGATTGGGCTGCTCGATGCGCTTGATCCGCCACATGCGGTCACGACGAGCGCGGTTATGGCAACGCTGGCAGTCATCGCAGCGAACCTGGTCTTCCTGGTCTCCATGCCGTTCTTCCTCCTGGCTAGTCCGCCTCATTGCGGGCCGATGATCACGATGGGGGACGCAGTGACTAGCGTGGTTGGAGTCGCAGGCCCCTTTCGGGGCGAGCGTGGGCGCAGCAATGGGCGTTGAAGGGGCGTGCGCCTCTCGAAAGTCGAGCCGTCCTTGGCCGCGGCTCCGGCGCTACTGGTTGAGTCGCTCGAGCTCTCCTCCTACTAGCTCTCCGCGATTGACGTTGTCTCCTGAGCGGGCTCTATCCGCGTCGCGCGTAAGCCCGACCGGACCCCGCTCCGCGGCGGCGCCGTCGAGGCTCGAACGATCAGTTGGGCAGGCAGGCCCTGCTCGCGCGTGCCCAAGCCTGGCTGGGCAAGCTGCTCCAGAAGCAGCTCGATGGCGACTCGCCCGGACTGCTCGAGTGGCAGCGCGACGGTCGTGAGTTGGGGAGTGGCCATGCCGGCCATAAGGATGTTGTCGAAGCCCACAACGCTGATCTCATTCGGTACACCGATACCGCGATCGGCGAGACGGCTGAGGACGCCGAGAGCCATCAGATCGTTGAAGGCGACGACTGCGGTCACCTCGGAAGCGGCAACGAGATCGGCGGCGTGCTGGCCGGCCTCGAACTGCGGTGCGAACGGCCCGAACTCGACAACGTCGAGCGATCTGCCGCGCGCCACTGCCCGCAGGCCGCGACGCCTCTCGCGGTTCGACCACGACTCGGCCGGACCGCTGAGAAAGCCGATCCGCTCGTGCCCGAGTGCCACAAGGTGCTCGATCGCCTGACGCATCCCGCCGGCGCTGTCGAACAGGACGGCCGACACACCGCGCACGCGGCGGTTGAGGAGGACGAGGGTCGTGTCCTTTCGGAGCTGCTGGAGCTGCACATCGGACAGCCGCGAGGAGCAGATGACGACACCGTCGACCTGCTTGGCCATCGCTCGCACGAGCTCCATTTCAAGCCGTGGGTTCTCCTCCGAGTCGGCCAGAAAGACGGCATGATCCGCCTCTCGGGCGCGCGCCTGGCCACCCTTGAGGATCGCCGAAAAGAACGGGTTGCCAAGGTCCGGTACGATCACGCCGATGTTGCCCGTCTTCCCCGTCGTGAGGCTTCGAGCGGCGCGGCTCGGCCGGTAATGCAACTCTTCGGCCACAGCGAGGACACGCTGCAGCGTCTCATGGCGGACGAGCCCTGGCTCCGCGAAGGCTCGCGAGACGGTGGCCGGCGAGACGTTAGCGCGGCGGGCGACATCGCGTATAGAAGGCGCGGAATGGCCGTTGCGGTGGTCCATGCGCCACAGAATGAAACCGGTTGCAGAAACTGTCAATGCTGTTCCATCATTGTCCGGAGTTGCCTCGGTTTGCCCGGCCCTCCATTGCCGGGCTAGGCTGATCGCTGCACACACGATTTGACGCAGACATGAGGAGACGCCATTGGCACAGCGCGGTCTTTGCCTGTGGATCGATGCCTCTGCCGGCGCGTCGGGCGACATGCTGTTGGGCGCGCTCCTCGACGCGGGGGCGTCGGTCGAGGCGGTGGCGGCGGCCATTGGGGCACTGGGCGTCGAGCCGATCGAGATCCGGCCCCGGCGGGTCCGTCGCCATGGACTGCAGGCGACGAAGGCCGACGTCCAGGTCCACGAAGCAGCCGTCTCGCGGACGGTCGACGACGTGCTGGGCCTCGTCGCCGGGGCGGCCCTCACGCCACCTGTCGCGGCCTTCGCCCGGGATGTCTTCCGTCTCCTTGGCACGGCCGAGGCCGCCGTCCACGGCGAGGGCCCCGAGCAGGTCCACCTGCACGAAGTCGGGGCACTCGACTCGCTGGCCGACGTCGTCGGCTGCGCCGCCGCGCTCGACGCCCTCGGCTTGCTCGATCCGCGCGCCCGGGTTGTAGTCAGCTCTGTCGCGCTAGGCTCGGGCAGCGTCAAGTCGGCCCACGGCGTGTTGCCCGTTCCGGTGCCGGCGGTCCTGGCGATCCTGGCGGGGCGCGGCGCGTCCGTCACTGCGGGCGGCAACGGGGAGCTGTGCACACCGACGGGTGCGGCGCTGCTGGCGACGCTCGCCGGGGAGTGGGGGCCTATACCTCCGATGCGCATCGACTCCGTTGGCATCGGCGCTGGCTCCGCGGATCCGCCGGAGCGCGCCAACGTCTTGCGGGTCGTGCTCGGCGCCGCCCTGGGGCCCGTCCCCGTTCCGTGGCGCCACGACGACCTGCTCGAGCTCGAGGCGACCGTTGACGACCTCGATCCGCGACTCTGGCCCGCGGTCCTCGACGCCCTCGTTCAGGCGGGCGCCGTCGATGCCTGGCTGACGCCCGTGGTCATGCGGAAGGGCCGGCCCGGGAACGTTGTGACCGCGCTCGTCGCCGAGGAGGCGATCGACGCCGCCGCTCGGGCCCTCTTCACCCAGTCGACCACGCTCGGCGTGCGCCTCCGGCCGGTCGTTCGCTGGGCGCTGCCACGCGACGAAGTCGTCGTTCGGGTGGAGGGCTACGAAGTTCGGGTCAAACGCGGCCTGCTCGACGGCGAGCCGGTGACGGTTCAGGCGGAATACGCCGATGCCGCGGCCGTCGCGGAACGCCTCGGCATCCCGGTGCGGACCGTTCTCGAGCGTGCCACGGCGCTCGCCCGCGCTGCGTCGCCGCCGGAACCTGAGACGCCCTCGCCCTCGTGAACCTTCGCGGCGCCGTGGCTGTCGCAAGTTCATGTCTCGCACACGTTGAGGAGGCCGTACATCTCGACGCCGCCACCGATGTCGCAGTCGACCCAGGAGTAGCTCAGGGGGCGACGATCTCGTAGCCGAGTCTGGCCCGCAGTCGACCCAATGCCATGAGCACGGGAGTTCCGAGCGCTATGACGGCGATCGCGTCGCCGAAAGCCCGGAAAGCGTCCCACGTCAACGACGTGAGGAGGTAGTACCGGCCGAACCGGGTCAGCGTCTCCCCAGGCGACAGGCCGGCTATCCAGCCCACGTTCTCGACGCCGCGGTAGAAGGCGACCCAACCCCAGATGTCGGTCAGCGCGCCATAGGCGAATCCTGTCAGGACGGCGACGACCACCAGGACGCCGACGTCCAAACGGCTCGGGAGCCAGTTCCGACGGGCCGGCCGAATGTGACGGACGATCGAACCGGCGAGGCCGGACGAAAGCCCGACCCAGCCGAGAGCGAACGTCTCGTACGGCAGCCACGGTCCCACTCCTCCGGTGACCAGGGCCGAGACGAGGAGCGAGAAGCTGCCGACGAGGAAGCCGTAAGACGGCCCGAACTCGTAGCCGGCGAGGATCACCAGGAAGAAGATGGGGCTGAAGCCGCCGATCCCGTTGACCAGGGCGAGCCGGAGAGCGGCGTCGATCGCGGCCAGAGCGGCAAGTAGGGCCAGACGCCCCGAATCCAGGCGGCGAGTACCAAGCTCCAGCAGCATCAGCGAGGCCACGGCTGCGAGCGTCACAGCCACGGCCGGGACTTCTGGCGGCAACCCAAGTCCGAAGAACGGCCACAGGAACAGGGCCAGCCCGGCGATGGAGACGACCGCGATCATCGCGCCGCCTCGGGCGAGACCACGGGACGCCCCGGCTTTGGGGTGGGCTGCGGCACCTCTACAGCGCGGCCGGCACTGAGCAGGATTGTGCGGTCCGCCACGGCCGCGGCCAGCGTTTCGTCGTGCGTGGCCACGACCACGGCCGAGCCACCGGCGGTGAGCGCCTGAACCGCAGCCACGAGCAAGCGGCGAGCGGCGGCATCCATGCCACGCGTCGGCTCATCGAGAAGGACGAGTTTCGGCGAGCCCGCGACGGTCGCCGCCAGTGCCGCCCGCTGCCGCTCGCCCGAACTGAGATCGCGCGGGTAGCGATCGCCCAGGTCCGCGAGGCCGAATGCGGCCAACATCGTGTCGGGCGTTTCGGAGCGGCCGGTTGGGCCGGAGTGGCCGGCGGGGCCGGCGGGGCCGGCGGGGCCGGAGTGGCCGGCAGGGCCGGAGTGGCCGGCACGCCCGGTGCGGCGCAGGGTCAGGGCCACTTCCGCCCGAACGGTGGGCAGATGCAGTAGCGCCCCCGGGTTCTGCGGCAGGTACGCCGTCCGGCCCTCGGGTCGCCGGACCGTGCCCGCCAGCGGAGCGAGAAGCCCTGCAAGTGTCCGGAGCAAGGTCGTCTTGCCAGACCCGTTGGGGCCCATCAGGACAACGACCTCGCCCGCCGACCCCGACAGAGACACGCCCTCCAGGATGGCGCCTCCCGCCTGACCCACCAAACCGGCGGCAAGGCCGTGCATCTCCCAAACAGTCGCGCCAGCCGAACGCGGTGCGCAGGGCAGGGCGTCGAGGCCGGCCGCAGCGCTCGCGGCCCCAGCCGGCCCATCCTCCGTTGCAGGCCCAGCCCGCCCGTCCTCCTCGACCCGCCCATCCTCGACCCGCAGGGTTCGGTCGGCTGCCGGCAGCAGCGTCTCGAGCCGGTGTTCGGCCACGACAACCGCCCGACCCGCCCGCGCAAGCCCGAGGCAGGCCGCGAGTACGGCCTGCGCACCTTCCGGATCGAGCTGCGAAGTCGGCTCGTCGAGGGCCACCAACTCTGGGCGGAGAGCAAGCACGGCAGCGAGCTGGACCCGCTGGCGTTCCCCACCCGAGAGCGTCGTCAGCCGCCGCCCCCGGAGATGCTCGATCGAAAGCTCAGCCAGGACCTCATCCACCCGATCGTGCATCTCGGCCCGTGGCATAGCCGCGTTCTCCAAAGCGAAGGCGATCTCGCGCTCCACCACCCCATAAACGGACTGCGTCTCGACATCCTGGAAGACCAGGCCGACGCGCTGGGCCAGCCGCGGGATGGGTGTTCGCAGCGGATCCAGGCCGGCAACGGTCGCCGAGCCGGAGATGCGGCCGCCATGGAATTGCGGGACAAGGCCGTCGAAGAGCCGCAGCAGAGTCGACTTTCCGCCACCGGAGCTGCCCGCAACGAGCGTCAGGCCTGGCCCGATCTCGAGATCGACCGACCGCAGGGAAGGCGAGCCGACGCCCGGGTACGTGTAGGTGATGCCCCGGAGCCGGGCGATTGGGCCGGCCATCAGTCGGCGCCGCCAGGGGCGGGGCGGCCGGGCGGGCGTGACGGCACGAAGGCGGGCAGGGTCAGCGCCAGGCAGCCGGCGACGAGCGCGGGATGGATCGGCGGCCAGGCCAGCGTCGGATACGGGTACCAGTCCAGCGGCCCTCCGAAGAGACGGATTCCGATGAAAAGGACGGCACTGCCAAGCCCTCCGGCGACTACGACAGCCTCCCATCGACCGCAACTCCACCAGGCATACGAGGTCCGACGGCCGGCCCCGAAACCCCGAGCCTCCATCGCCTCCGCCAGCAGGACCGAATCCTCGATCGCAGTCAGGATCACCGGAACCAGGACCTCGTTCCACGACCGAATCCCGCGAGGCCGCCAGCCGCGCATCCGCTGGGCGTCTCGAACGGCCGTGAAGGTTCGGCCCAGGCCGCCGACGAGGTTCAGGGAAGTGGCCACGGCAATGCCGGTCCGCTCGAGCGAGCCGGGCATCGCGTCGACGATGTCATGCGGCTCCAGTACGAGCGAGAGCGGGGCCACGGATAGCAGGGCGGCGACCAGTCCCAGCCCAAGCGCGCCGCCAAAGGCGAGAGACTCCAAGGTCAGCGGACCGCCGACGAGCGGCCAGTCCGAGGGCAGCCGCACAATGACGTCGGCCCCCGTGTGACTGGCCAGGACGTTGACCAGCGCCGCGAAGGCCGCGGCCAGGACCACGGCCAGAGCGAGCGGCCGGACGCGGCGGCC
>JANYJI010000259.1 GCA_025358525.1 Chloroflexota bacterium
ACCGGAGCCGTCGGGGCTGTGGCCGGGTCCACCGACCGGCTGCAGCTGGACACGACCAAGCTGACGGCCGCGCTCAACGCCGACGCCAATCAGGTAGCTTCTCTGCTGGACAGTTCAACCGGTCCCATATCCGCCGTTCTCGGCCAGCTCAAGTTGTTCGAGGACCCGGCCAACACGAATGCCTATATCCAAGCGCACACGACCGGCCTCGGCTCCGAGATCAGCCAGATCCAGCGCCAGGAAATGGACCGCCAGAAGATGGTCGACAACTACCGGACGGCGATGGAGGCGCAGTACGCGGCGATGGAGGCAACTCTGGCCCGGCTCCAGGCCCAGTCGTCGCAGATCGCGGCCATTCTCGGCTACTCGACCAGCTCCTCTTCCGGTGGCGGTCTGGGTCGCTCGTCTGCGAACGGCTGATCTGCCCTTCCAGGTCGGCGTCTGGGACCAGCTTCCGCCCGCGGCCGGCGTTCCGCCGCGCCAGTAATCAATTGATGCATCCGGACGGCCGAGTGCCCGGCGGCCCACGCCCGTCCGAGTCGCCCGGACGTCCGCGCTTCTGGTGGTGACCGGAGGCCACGAACGGTCAAGCGGACCACTCTGCAAGCCGATACCTAAGGTGGAGCCGCCACTCGAACTGCCCCCTTTGAGAACCTGAGGCACCCGATCCATGCTCGATCCGATCGCTGCTTACCGAACGGCCCAGGTCGTCAGCGCCAGTCGCGCTGGCCAGATCGTCCTGCTCTACCAGGGCGCGATCCGGTTGGGGACGCAGCACCTAGCATGGCTGGAGCGTACTGAGATCGAACAGGCGCACCGCTCGTCGATTCGGTGCCAGGAGATAGTGGCGGCACTCCGCGGTTCGCTCGATCTGTCCGCGGGGCCGATTGCACTGCAACTCGATCAACTCTACGACTTCGTCCTGCGGCGTTTGGCGATGGGCAACGCTACCAAGGAAGCGCGCCCAACCGAGGAAGCGCTGCAGGTTCTGCGCGGGCTTCTCGAGGCCTGGCAGGCGATCGCGGCGCGGCCCGCGGAGGCCACCAACGAGGTCTCGCTCGAGACCGCTCCACGCCCGTCGCTGGGTGCACCCAGGCCGTCCGGTTCGCTCGTGGAGGCCGGCTCGTACGCCGCCGGAGGCGCACGTCGATGATTTCAGGCGGTCGTCCAACAACGATGGAGGTGCGAGTGGCTGCCGAGACGCTGTCCGCCGCCCAAAGTCCGATCTCGATGCGCGCCATTCAGCAGCGCCTGGAACGGATCCTGATCGACGACCGTGAATTGCTGATCTCTCTCCAATGCCAGCTCGAACAGATCCGTCGCGAGCTGCGTCTCCTCAACGACGAGCGCATCCTTCGTGCCCTCGATGGCGGCGAGCAGTCCATTCGTCACTAGCCGGAGCGTCGGCCGGGCTTGGTCCACCTAGATGGCAGGTGCGGTGCCAGACGAGACTTGGGACCAGGTTGTCACCCGAACCACGACTGCCTCGGCGTTGGCCATTCGAACGCCCGCCCTGATGAAGGCGGACCACTGGGTCCAGGGTGCCGCTCCAAGCTCCCGCCATGCCTCCGGATCGTAACGCGCGACTTCGTGCAACCTGGCCGAGTAGAGTTCCGATCCGAGTGTGAGAACCCCCAGGGCGATGGGGGGCCAGGAACCGATTGTGAATGGTTCCATCCACTCGAGGGCAACCCTGGCTTGCCCGTAAACGAACTCGAGGCGATGTTCCACGGCTGTGTTCAGTAGCAGCGAGACATGGTCCGGCGTGAACTCGGACTCTGGACCGAGTGGCGCGATCCACGATCCGCGCGCTGCCGCGGCCCCGGCCGCGAGCGCCGCGGCCTCGATGGCCGAGTGTCGCCACGCCGGGTCGGCTGGCAGGTCCGCAGGGGTTGGTGCGTCCACGAGGCGTAAGCGCCGATCTGCGAGGCGGTCGATCATCGCGGAGAGCGCAGGATCCGGGGCGGCGGCCACCACAGCCTCTATCTCCCGGTAGTCTTGCTGCAAGACCGACCTGAGGGCACGCTCGACGAGCGACACGGGTGAGTCCGCGACGGGCACCACGACCGAGACCAAGGGTCTGTCTGCGTCTGCGGTGGACCAACACATCTCTCGCGTCCCGCGCAGCCCAGCCAGCCGTTCGGGTGCTTCTACCGATTCGTGCCTGCTCCGTCGGCGATGATCCAGCCCCAAACCTGCCGTACGGCTGATACTGTCCATCTCGGCAGACCCCAGTGCGTACTGTCGACCCGTGGCGCCGCGGCCCGCATGCTCGGCCGCCCAACGATATGCCTCCGCCCACTCGACAGCTCGGGCCTCGACGTTGTACTCCACAAGGATTCGTTCCCTCGCCCGGCCCGCGAGGTCTTCTCGGAGCGAGGCGGAGGAGGCGAGCCGGGCAAGCGCGTCGCGCCAGTCGGCCTTGGACCTCGCTAGCAGCCCATCCACCCCGCCACGGATCACATCGTAGGGACCGCCCCGCATTGTGCGACTGGCCACGGTGGCCGCGCCCGCCATCGAGTACTCGAGCCAGTGGAGCTCCGACTTGGCGCGGTCGAAGTCATCTCCTATCACCGGCGCAAGACCGATGTCCGGCCGCGCCGTGACCAGGGCCCTGGCAAAGTCGCGCACGCCCGGAACGTACGGCAGAGTCTCGTCCACGGCCGCGATCACCTCGGCCGCCGAACCGTATCGCGCGTCCCCGCCGGTCGCGCCCAGCCAAACGCGCCGCGCGTCCGGGAAGCGGCGTTTGGTCTCGTCGACAGCGTCGCGGCAGACCGCGTAATCGCGCATCCGAATCGGAGTGCCGTAGTAGAGCAGGCGTGGATCGCCAGGCAGGTCGGACTCGCTGGGGCGAGGCGGATAGAAGGATGGGTCGATCGCGTTTCGGATGACTCTGACACAAGGGTTGTACGCGCCAAAGGCGGCTGCCAGGATCGGCGTGCTGACCGTCACCAGGTCCGCTCGTCGAACCATCCGCTCGATCAGGTCACGCTCTACTGACATCCACAGGTGCGGCCCCGCATTCCATCTGGGAACATGCAGCAGATCGTCGTCCGTTTCGTAAAGGAGTGCACGGCCGCGGAGTGCATCTGGCCGCCGCTCCAATGTGTCGAACAGGGGTCTCAGTAGGGGATCAGGCGGGGTGAGGATATGTCCGGTTGACTTCGTGTGGAAAATGGCCGCCGCCTCCGAAAGCGTGGTCGCGATGCAGCCCGTGCAGTGCCACCAGGCTGTCTGGTAGAACCTCGCGAAGACGACTACATCAGCCCAATCCAGCTGCTCGCGATCCAGGACAACCTCGCCTTGGGCAAGGGCCAGATCGGACCGATCGCCGAACTTTGCGTCGAAGGCCATGTGTGCCTTGACGAAGGGCCGCACGATGACGCC
>JANYJI010000253.1 GCA_025358525.1 Chloroflexota bacterium
TTCGAGCCGTTCTTCACTACCAAGGGGCAGGGCAAGGGCACTGGCCTCGGCCTGGCCACGGTGTATGGCATCGTGCAGCAAATGGGCGGCCACATCCGAGTTGAGTCAGCGATCGGCGTGGGGTCACGCTTCATCGTTGAACTGCCTCTATGCGAGGGTCCCACGCCTAGTCCGGCGGCCCGTGTGCTAGACCCGCGCTCGAGCGGTCGAGCCAGCGAAACCATCTTGCTCGTCGAGGACGAGCCGACTGTGCGCGACTTCTGCAAGCGAGCTTTGGACGCGGAGGGCTATCAGGTCCACTCGGCAGGACCGAGGGATGCCCTCGACATCGCCTCGCGGCTCGGCGCTGAACTCGATCTGCTAGTGACTGACGTCGTAATGCCAGACCTCGACGGTCCGAGCATCGCAGCCGCCCTGACCTCGGGCCGGCGAGATCTCAAGGTGCTATTCATGTCCGGGTATCCGCGCGATCGTGAGGAGGGGCTGACCGGAGCGGCGGCCGAGGGGGCGGTCCTGGCCAAGCCGTTCACCTCTCGGGAACTGTGTGACGCGGTCAGGCGCGTGCTGGACAGGCCGCTGCGGGTTGACTGACCGACGGCTGGGCACGGCGAATGGAGCCTGGAAGGGCCATCAACTGACTTGGTCGGCCCCGAGGGCGGAAGCGCGAGTCCGGACCGTCCTAGCTGATCGTGACGACGTGGAACACGTCGATCAAGACGTAGAGGACGGCGAGAGCAGCCGCGATAGCTCCGCCAACGATGATGATGCGGCGGACGTCGCGGACGACGTAGGCGTACTCTTGCGCGGCGCGGGCCGCTAGAAGGCCCTGACCGCTGACGCGTCCGGCTCGAGAAGGCTCGGCTTTTGTGCGCTCGCGCGCGCGAATCCGGTCTGCATCGGCGACGCGCTCCCGGGCGACGATTTGCGACTCGAGGTCTGCCGCGCGAGTTTCCTCGTCGCGGGACAGACTGGTACTGGGTCGATCGTCGGGGCGCGACAGGGGTCGGGCGGACTGCCGCTGGCCAGAACGGTTCGATCCGCGAGTGCGCTTGGCCATTTTTGGTGAGAGTCCTCCGTTGACTCAGTCGTGGCAGACGCAGGGCAGGCGCCGCCGGTCGGTACGGTAGTTTAGCCCGGGCGTGAGAATAGCATCCCACTCCGCCCCGCGGATACTCGTCGGGAATCGTCAGGTCGATGCAATGCGGAGCCGTCGCGCGCTGCCGGCTGGTAGACTCCGGAACGATTGAGCGGAGGTAGGCGTGATCGACTTTATCGGAAACAACCTCGGTGCCATCGTTCTCATGCTGGCCGGCCTATGCCTGCTGACGATCGTGATGCTGCAGTCGCTGCAGATCAGCCGCCTAAAGCAGCGGATAGACGCGCTGACCGGCGGAGAGGAGGGCGACCTCGAAGCCGTTCTCGGGCAACATCTAGAGATCGTGCACGAGGTGGGGCGTGACCTCGACGAGTTGACCGCGCGCACGGCCGTGCTTGAGAGTGCCGGACGGCATCACTACAACCGCCAGGGACTCGTGCGCTTCAACCCATTCGACGACACGGGCGGCAGTCAGAGCTTCGCCCTCGCCCTGCTCGACGAGTCCACCGACGGCCTGATCATCAGTAGCCTTCATTCACGAACGGGCACTCGCATCTACGCCAAGGCAATCGCCAACGGCAAGGCCGAAGCGACTCTCTCCACAGAGGAAATGCAGGCGATCGAGGAGGCACGCACGAGTCGTGCCTTGGGGCCGGCCGCCACAGGTCGGGCGGCTGCCAGCAGGACCAAGGCCGCCGCTGCGGCGGCCGTAGGTGGGGCCGACAGACCCATGCCGTCGATTTCGGAAACCGTGGCCGAGCCGAAGGCGTCCGCTGTCGACAGGTTCGCACCTGCAGCAACGACGGCCAAGGTTGAGACGGCACTCGCCGTGACGGTCGAGGAGGCCGCGGATCGGCTGTCGATGGAGCGGGTCAAGGGACAGGTGAAGTCCAAAGTCCCAGGGGATAATCCTGGGGCGGAGTCGGGGAACATGGGTCGCAAGCTCGGCCGTCAGCCCGCGTCAGAAGCGACCGAGAAGGCGGACA
>JANYJI010000072.1 GCA_025358525.1 Chloroflexota bacterium
GCGGCTCGAACGAGGACCGCCTCGCTGTAGGACGGCTGCGACGCCCCGCCATTGAGCGATGCCACTAGAGCGCGCTTCCGGCCGACGTATTCCTCGCGGGTGACGTCCGCCTCCAGGTACAGCTCTCGAAGGTTTGAGAGCTGTTGTTCGATCCTCACCGTGTCAACCGAGGGTCGCTCCGCCTTGGCTTCTCGACGTTGCAGACGCTCGATGTCGACTCGCCAGTCCGCTGGCACCACCAACGTCGTGAGCCACTCGCCCACCTGATCCTCAAGCTGCGCGGACCGTACGGCACGCTGGTCGCAGTCGTGCCTCTCGCGCTGCGAGGTGCAGGCCATGTACAGGACTGGCGTTCGGCCGGCGGTCCGCGCATGGGCCTCGCCGTACAGGTTGGCTCCGCATCGGTCGCACACGGCGAGGCGGCGGAATGGGTAGACGTTGTGTAGCTTGCCGCCATTTGAGCCGCGGAACAGACGCTCCTGCGCCGCCTCGATGGCTTGCCAGAGGCTCTCGCTCCAGATCGGCTCGTGTTCGCCTTGCCGCCACTCAGTCGCCTCGAACCCGTGGGCCTTGCGCTCCTTGTCGGGACGCTTGTGCCAGCCGACCCGCCCGACGTACACCGGGTTCGAAACGATCACTCGGATGGAGCTTCCCGAGAATGGTTCGCCCAGCGCGTTGCGATAGCCGAGGCGGTTCAGGTGAGCTGCCAGCGGCCGGTAGCCCATGACGCCACTGGCGTAGGTCTCCCCGATCAGCTGGACCAGTTCCGCCCGGGTGTAGGTCTCGCTGTGACCGATGCGGGGTTGAGGTCCGCCGTCGAGAACGAGCTTGCCGGTCTCGACCAACTCCTGGCCGCCCTTGGTCGCGTTGTAGCGAGCCTCGTAGGCCATCCGGTAGCCGATCGGCACGGTGCCCGACCACTTGCCGGCCTCATATCGCTTCACGCGATACGCCTTCTGAACCTTCCCGCCGTGGAGAGTCAGAGACCGGCCAGCCGGCTATCACGGTTGCCCTGCGGCCGGGCAGGCGCAGGGGCACTTCCTCGGACATTCGCGGCCACGGCCCGCTCAGCGGGACTCAGCCCCGAGCCGGCGTAGTTGAAGCTCCGTCGGACGACGACCTGGTCGCCGATCGCCTTGGCACGAACCTGCGCGAGCCAGGGATCGGCCTTAGCTCGATACTGGGCCCGGACGGCTCGCAGAGCGGCGAACGTGACTGAGTATCGACGGGCCTTGGTCAGGAAGTGGCCGCGAAAGCCGAGGTTATGCGCCCAGCGCGGGTTGGTGGTCCAGGCGGAGCGCATCAGCGCGCGGGCATGATCGGAGAGCTCGGCTCGCTCGATCACTGCCTTGACGCGGATCCGTCGGTCCAGTCCGCCGCCGGCGCCGGCATCCTTGGTTGCGTACTTGGCGAGGTAGCCTGCGACTGCGGTCCGGTCGTCATCGCCACGGTTGGCCTTGCGTCCGATGGGCCGGACGTCGAAATGGACGCCCCAGCGGATGACCAGCTCGCGACCGTCGGGTCCTGCCACCGTGACCGCTACGCGCGCCGCGGTGCGGGCGACGGCTCCCGCTAGACGCTGCGCCGTCGCTCCGCACGCCGGCGCGGTGGCCGGACCGTGAGGTCCGTCGAGCCGGATGACCGCATGCACGTGCACGGCGCCGCGGGCCTGGAACTCGGCGACCTTGGCGTAGGCCACACGGACCTGCGATCGCAGCGCTGCCACGCTAAGCCCACTCAGGGCCGCGAGCTCGCGGGGCAGATACGTGATCGTGCGTCGCCACAGGGCCCCGAGACTCGCGTTCCAGAGCGCTGCGGCCTCGTAGCCGTAGCAGTCTGGGCAGAGCGCCTGCCCGATCCGAAGATCGTCACTGGCATGACGCTCGGGGCAGCGCAGGGAGACGCCGTGTTCGCAGGTCCCCGCCGGTTCATGTGGCCGGCAGCGGCCAACGCCACCGGCATCGACGAGTCGGTGATGGACCGCCCCGAACGACGGTGCCGTGAAGGTAGCGAAGACGAGCGGGTGCGAGGCCACGTCTGCCGAGACACCCTTCGCTTCGCTCCCGGACAGCCCGGCGGCGACGAGGAAGTAGGCGTCACGGCGATAGCGCTCGGAGCAGGGAGGACACCGTGATTCCCGTCGGTTGCCGCAGGCCACGAGCACGAAACCCGGAGCCTGAGGCTGCGTGGACCGGCAGGCCAGCACCGCACCTGTCCGAGACGAGACAGCGACCGACTCGCCTTCAAAACGGATCGGCGATGTACAACCGCCGGTCCGCCGGATCAGCTCGACGACCGATGGTGCGCCAGCGCCGTAGCGGCGCGAGAGCACCGCCAGGGACGCCGGCTCAATCAACGATGGGGACGCAGGAACAGCCACCAACCCGCTCCTAGCCGGCCTGCTCGGGACGGCGCAGTGGCTGGGGCATCTGAGCCTTCGGTGTCGCGGCGCGAACGGCGGTGGCCCGGAACGACCAGGCCTGGCGCGGTCGGGACCCTGACGTGTCCACGTAGCCCGTCGCCGTGAGGCCGTCGAACGCCACCGCCGGGAATGGGGATCCCGCCGCCTGCGGAAGCACTGGCGGGGTTCGGGCCGCGATCGTGACCCGGACGACCTTCGCCCGTGCCTCGGGATCGGCGTCGAAGACCGAGACCGCCCACAGCGGAAGTCCTGAGTCTCGATCGTGGGCCTGGACTCGTTGCTCACGTGTCGAGGCCTCGAAGTCGATGACCTGCTCGACCGCGCCGACCGCGTATGCCCCCGCCGGGAACAACAGATCGTTGCTGATTGGGATGTGCCTGCTAAGTGCCATTTCATGTTCTCCTTGTGTGATTTCGAACAGCCAGAATCAGCCGACGCTTTGCTCACAGCTATCGCCGTGAAGAGCTCATGCAGGGGCTCCGAAGAGTGGGGCGAGCGCTCTCTTTTGGTCCGGTGTGCCTTACCTGGACCAGGGCCAGTCGCCACAAATGACGCTAAGCCGACCAACCTGGAGAGTCAAGGCCTTCTGCGTACCATCGTGCGTACCAAATTCGCCGGCGACCGACGGACCGAGCGTCGGCCTGTGTGGAAACGCCGGTCTTGAGCTCGGACGACGGCCGAAATCGTGAGCCGAACCAGTGGTCAGCAGGCTGAGCGCGAAAGCGTTTACTACGGACTTCGCTGGATCGCTGCGACCGGCGAGTTTGGCCCGATGCACGGGGTCATCGGGCAGGTTCGCCTCTTGTCGCCGCGATCCGCTCCCGGAAACACACGAGAGGGCGGGGGCTGGTGAGCATGTCCGCGCAGGCGAGGGCATGCGCTGGCTGGACCCAAGCCTTGGTCGGCTGGACCTCGGAGGCCGGCTTGTTACGAGTTTCTTTACGAGATCAAGCCCGTGCGACTGAACGACACCGCTCGCTCGGCTGTCGTGCGAAGATAATGTTGCCGAGGAAGCACGGGACTCCGTCAAACCTGTGATCGCCACGGCAAATGGCCGAATGCGAAGGGGATTGCATGCGCGAGTACAAGGTCCTAACCCAGAAGGACCGGTGGTTCGGTGGCAAGTTCGAGCCGCTTAAGATCGAACAGGCTCTCAACGCTTACGCGCAAGAAGGCTGGACGCTGGTCGCTGCGACCACCGCCGAGTTCCCGGCCCTGATGTCCGGTAAACGAGATGAAATGATCCTGATCTTCGAGCGGGAACGGCCGGCATGACGATTGCACGCTTCGGCGTCGTAGGCTCTGAGCTCGACGGGGTCTTCTTTACCGAGGCTCAGTCGATCGCCGGAGCGCGAGAGCTAGGTCGCGTGAAGGTGCAGATCGGCGGGCAGAACAAGGACCTTCGTTACGTAAAGTCTGCCCTCGCTGCGCAGGTTCGCGATCGCCGTGGCAATGCTCTGATCCGCTTCACCTACGGCCAGCGAGGCAACCCCTGGTACAGATCATTGAGCGGTCTTCTCGATGCCGAGCATTGGTACGGCGAAGGCGTCGCCGTCCTGCTTCCGAACGAAGCGCAGTAAGAATCGCAGGGGCACCCTGGCGAGGGCAGCCTTCGCAAGGCTCCGGTTCCACCTGGTTGACGACACCGGGCCGGCAAAGCATGAAGGTGTCGATCCGGTTAGCCGATGGGCACTAAGTCCTCCGCGATCGAAGTCCTGATGCTCATTTGCCAAGCTCGAAGCCGGCTGGAAATGGCCCACAAGTTCGGCCTTTCGGGTACTTCCTCCGGGAGCTCCCGGGCCCCATGGAGTTCATGATTGGGGTCACGCGGCGTCCCGTCGATCATCTGCGTCCGTCCGACGCTGGGTGTCAAATGAAGGGGATGTCGTTATGCCCATCGCGCTCTGGTTCTGGCGTTGGTTTACCCCGAGGTGGGCCACGGCGAGCCCGACACTCAAGGTCGGGCTCGGGACGCTGATCTTTCTTGCGGGGACCGGCTATGCGTTCTTCGGCCCCCTGATCTTCGACGCTGCCTACTGGGTCATGGGCAAGATCGCGAAGACTGCGACCAATCGCCGGCTGCGCGGTGGGATCTCAGTCGGCTTCGCCGCGGTCTACCTGATCGCAGTCAGCGCGTCGGGTTCGGCGGCGAAGAAGGCTGATCCGGCGGCGAGCCCCGCCGCCCTCGTCGCAGTCGGATCCACCGCGCCCGCATCGGCAGGCGCGAGTGTGGTTGCGAGCGCGGTTTCGACCCCGACGGCCGCCCCCACTGCGACTCCTATTCCCACACCGACGGCGGTTCTCACGCCGACACCCGTTCCTACTGCCACGCTCAAGCCAACTCCGACACCCGCTCCGACGCCAAAGCCAACTCCTTCGCCGACACCCGCTCCGACATTCCGGACGTTCGAGGCCGGAACTCTCGTCGTCGGAACCGACATCGTGCCCGGGACCTATCGAGCGGCCGATGCGGCCTTTGGTTGTTATTGGGAGCGGCTCAAGGGCTTCGACGGGACTCTGGACGATGTCATCGAGAACGACCTCGCGATGGGGCCCGCGATCGTGACCATCTTGAAGACCGACAAGGGCTTCACGAGCCGCGGGTGCGGCTCCTGGACGAGCGATCTCTCGGCGATCCTCGCGCCCAGCGACCCGATCGAGGACGGCACATACATCGTCGGCGTCGACCTCCCAGCCGGAACTTACAAGGCTGCCCCGAGCGGCGGCACCTGTTACTGGGAGCGACTCAAGGGCTTTACGGGCGGCCTCGGCGACATCATCGCCAACGACCTGTCCACAAGTTCAGTCGTCGTCACCATTCGCTCAACCGACAAAGGCTTCAAGTCGCACGGCTGCGGAACCTGGACCAAGAAGTAGCCGACGTTTGAGGGCGGGCGGCCCGGGAAGTCCTCAAACCGCAGCCCAGCCATCGTGAAAACGGCAGTCTGAAATCGCGGATGACGGCCCGAGACCGCGGGACTTCCTACCTGCATGGGTACCGCATGGGACGGGATCGGGGGGATTACGATAGGGCCGCGTCCGTGATCCATTGAAGCGAGGGCATGCCAATGTCGGAACCGTACGCCGCACCAGGTCAAGGCCAACCGGTTATCAACGTCAACGTTCAGGCCCCGGCAATCTTGATCGCTCCTCCGTCGGGGCCGGGTATCGGAGTTCGGGTTGTCTGGTACCTGTTTATCGGCTGGTGGCTCACCGGCATCATGATCGGCATTGCCTATTTCGCCGCGTTGACGATCATCGGGCTACCCGTCGCCTTCTACCTGTTCAACCGAATTCCGACCTTCCTGACCCTCCGGGGCCGGAGCAAGACCTACAGGGCCACGACGACGGCCGACGGGAGCGCAACAATCCTGTCAGCGGTGAACATCGAGCAGATGCCCATGTGGGCGCGGGCGCTCTGGTTCGTCTGCGTCGGCTGGTGGCTTGGCGCGATCTGGCTTGGTCTCGCTTACTTCCTCTGCCTTATCGTCATCGGCCTGCCGTTCGGCATCATGATGTTCGACCGGACGGGCGGGGTCATGACGCTCCTGCGCTACTAGCGCAAGGGTCTGTCCGTCTCGCCTCAGCTGGCGGGCGTAATTGCTGGGTACCTGGCCGTTGGTGCTGGCATCGACACCCTCGTAGGGGCATTCATCTGTTAGCGCTGCTGAATGAACGGCCCGGGCTGGGCGGGTGTCCGACCCGGGCCGCCGCCCAGCCCGGTCCACACTTGCCGGACATGATCCGAGCGTGGCGCGGCGCATGATCGCATTCGCCAGGAGGGACAGAATGAACAGGGACCCAGTCATTCGGGGCTTGCTGGCTCTATATGTCTTTGGCTTCGGGCTGATCGCCAGCGTTGTCGGTGTTGCGGCCGGCGGCCGAGTGTGTATTGCGAACCAAGCTGTAGCCTGGACCATCATGATCGGCTTGGCCGCTGTCGTGGCCGGGCTAGTGTGGATCGCGGCCGCCCCCGCAATTGAACGACAGCCAGAAAAGCCGGTCGCCACCGCCCGCGTGCCGCTGAAATCACGCGCAGTCTGCAGCCGCGAGTCGATGTCATGGATGGCCTGAAGCTGGCCTCGGTGCTCCTCGTTATCTATTTCGTGTCGCTTGCGGCCATCGGCACTGCCTCCGTCCGCGTACCACGAGTCCGGGCGTGGTACCTGCCGCATGTCCGTGCCTTCGCAGTCCTCGGTCTTCTGGGCATCGTTGTGCTGTTCGTCCTGCTCGGAGTCATGGTCACCCGTTGATCGCCGCGTGCGCGAGCACTTGAGGGTTTCGCGCCTACGGCCGCACTGGGGTGCGGACGGCTCAGCCATAGGTCCCTTCGCCCGGACTGTGGCGGACATCGACGCTGCCTCAAGGCTAGGACCCCGCCCGCGGTCGCCCCTCGTCTCGGAGTGCGTTGGCTCATCGCGGTGATCGTCGACGGTGACCATCGCCGGGCGACGCACC
>JANYJI010000151.1 GCA_025358525.1 Chloroflexota bacterium
CGCTGACCTGTCCGCGTTCGATGCGGAAGACCTCGCCGACATCGCGGCAAGTCTCAACGACCGTCCGCGCAAGACGCTCGGATTTATGAAACCATCAGAGAAGCTCGCCGAGCTTGTTGCAATGACCGGTTGAATCCGCCCCGTGATCCGGAGACAGGGCCTGGGTCGCCGGGAGGCCCTAGATATGGAAAGAACCTGCGGCCCATAATCAAGACCCTCATCAAGTGGACAGGACTGGGCACGATCTTGACTCTCATAGGGAACTCGCTCTTTGGCGGCGATCCTCACGAAGGAGTGCAGAGTGGCCAGACTGTGCCGCAGCCCACTCCCAAGCCCTCGCCCACTTGGAGTCCAGGGCCCAGTCCGTCGCCCCCTGCGACCGGACGGTCGTCCAAGCCACGGGCCTTCTCATCGGGGTTCGGATTCAGATGGCAGTGATCCTCTTCTGGGGGTCCATCGGCTGGACGGTCGTCCTCTCTGGCGGCACGTGGTGGCTTGAGAGGTCGGCTTTCGCGCGCAAGAACGCTCGAGAGCGGGTTCAGGTCTTGAACGGCGTTCGATTGGCGGCAGCGGCGGCCCTATTGCTGATCGTCTGGTGGGCAGTACCACAATCACCTCTGAGGGTGTTGCTCGGGGTTGTTGCTGGAGCGCTCATCTTCATACCCGAGAAGTGGCTGTTGCGGATCGGCGGTATCGAACCCAAATGGCAATTGCGCGCCATTCAAGATGTGGCCACCGAGTTGGCACGTCGCTACGTGCCCCCTCGACCACCGGAGTTTGCGCAGTCGATGAAGCCGTTGGTCGCCCGAATGGAAGCAATCAGAGGATCCGAGGTTGCCGAGATACGCGACCTGTTGATAGCCGAGTTCAATGACTGGATCATCGGCAACTACCATCTTGCAGACTTAGGCCTTCGGGCGATTCGGGCCCACCAGATCGAGCTGGAACTCTTTGGGTCGGGTGCTCGCCGGGCTGAACTCGATCCGGCCGAAGCTACGTTTCGTTGGCGCCTGTATCGAACTTTCGGCGACATGATCAACTGCGCCGAAAGAGAGCCAAGTCATGTCGCCCGGCTGGAGCAGCTCATCGAAGAGATGGAGCAGTATCGGCGGCCCGACACTGAGGCATTCATCAATGCCGTCGCCGAGTCCGCCCACGGCTGGCTCTTGTCAAAGACAGTGGCTCCGTGGCCGGCCCAGGGGGTGGCATCGCTGGGCCCCATCGTCGCGCGATCGTGTCTGGCGATGTGGCCATCGGAGGATGTGTTCTGGGGGGCGGAGCTCGATGACCGTGACATCTCAGCGTTGCCAACAGTAATGGAAGCCCGACGGATACCGGTCGCCTAGCTTCCCGACGCCCGACCGCCTGACCGCGATCACGACGGCGTCGGGCTCGATCACGACGGCCTCAGGCTCGACCACCACCTTCACGATCGACGCCTTCGGCCGCCATGCGGGCCGGACCGTCGGTACCGCTCCGGCCGAGGCGTACTCCTACCTCGGCTCGTCCAACACCGTGGTCGGGATCACCTCGGGTTCGACGGCAACCACGAGCGCCATCGATGCGGCCGGCAATCGAGTTGCCACAGCGGGTGGCGGCTCATATGGCTTCCTCCTGCCCGATCTCCACGGCAATACCGCAGGTGCCCTCAACTCAACCGCCACGAGCATCACCGACGCCTTCGCCTATGACGCCGAGTCAGGCGCAGGCGCCTGACTTTGTGGCCTCACCGTCGCCGCCGTCACCTCCGCCCTCCCGACACCCTGGCGCTATCAGGGCCGGATCCTCGAGTCGGCGCCCGGAACTCACTCCCGACCTGTATGACTTCGGGGCCCGCAGCTACAACCCGACCTTGGGTACTTTCACGAGCCTCGACTCGCTCCACGGCAGTGCCGGCAACCCGGCTCTCCTCAACGGCTACCTATATGCCAACGCCAACCCGGCCACGCTCGTGGATCCCGATGGACACTGCGCCATCGCTCCGAGCAATCGCGACGAGGCCATGTGGTGTGCGGCTCACGCGGACACGACCTATGGCCAGGCGGGGCCGACTGGCCGCACCCCAGCCGACGATGTGAGGAACGCGAGCCGCAGTCTCGTGGACCTCGACACGCCGCCGACGAACACGACGTCAACGACGAGCCAGATGGGCCCCCAGCCCGATTTCACGCCGAAGCAACTCGAGGCACAGTGGCTGATAACATGCAACCAATCCGGAAACGACTTTCGCACATGCGTTTCGGGTTGGATGAAGTTCGGGAATGAGCCGCTCCAGCCTCCGAAGAAGGATGATTCCGCAGGCGAGGTTGTCGGGGCATCGACGAACCTCTGGCAATTGCCCGCAGACGTTCCCAGGACCGAACTGTGGTTGTCCCGGTACACGGATCTGGTGACCAAGGA
>JANYJI010000163.1 GCA_025358525.1 Chloroflexota bacterium
CGACAACTCCACGTCGACCTCGAACGGCTGAGGCTGGGCTCGCTCCACTTCCAGCACGCCATGTCGGCCCTGGAACCTGATGTTGATAAGGGCGATCCGGTCCGTCACGGCCGACAGCCTCGAACAACCGCGTCGGCGACACGCGCGACCAGAACGTTGGGCCGAACGTCGTGGACCCGGACCATGTCGGCACCGGCGGCGATGCCGAGAGCCGTGGTGGCGAGCGTCCCTTCGAGGCGCTCGTCGCTCGGAGTGCCACCGAGGATCCGGCCGATTGTCGACTTGCGAGAGGTTCCGAGCAGGACCGGATGACCCAGGGCCCGCAGGCGAACCAGCTCGCGCAGGGCCACGAGGTTCTGTTCAGGCGTCTTGCCGAAGCCAAACCCAGGATCGACGATCAGGTTGGCGGGTGGGACGCCGGCGGCGATGGCCCGCTCCAAAGCCGCTCGCAGGTCGGCCACTAGCTCGGTCAGGAATTCGGCGTAGTGGGCCTCCGCACGGTTATGCATCAGGATCAGCGGAACACTACGCTCGGCCGCGAGGCCGGCCATTGCGTCGTCGAGCGAGACACCCCATACGTCGTTGAGAAGAGCCGCTCCGGCGTCGATGGCGGCCGCGGCAACGCCCGGCTTGGATGTGTCGACGCTGATCGGCACATCGGGAAGAGCGGCGTGGATCGCGGCGATGACCGGCACCACGCGAGCGATCTCCTCGTCCTCGGTGACGGCAGCGTGGCCCGGCCGAGTCGACTCCCCGCCGACATCGAGAATGTCGGCACCGTCCTCGGCCATGCGTCGCGCCTGGACCACGGCTGCCTGGACGGGCGCTCCGTTCCGACCGGCGACGCTGGCTAGAAGGCCATCGCCGGAAAACGAATCGGGCGTGACGTTGACGATGCCCATGATGTACGTTCGGCTGCCCCACTCGAAGAGGCGCCGCCCGATCCGTGTGACCGGCAGGGGCGCTGGTGCTAACAGGTTCATGGCACGGTCTCCGAGATTGGCGGCGGTTCGCGCCCGGGCAGCGGATCCGGCACGAGCAGCGGATCCACGACAAGTATCGACCGTGCCGCTCCTACCAGGTAGAGGGAACCCGCCACGATTACCGGGCCAGTGCCACTCCCTGGGCAGAGGGCTGCGTCCAGGGCCACTGCCGGCTCCGAGGCCACCTCGGCGGCCCGCCCCGTCAGAGCCTGCCAGCGGGCCGCCAACCGATCCGCAGGTAGCGCCCGGCCGCCGGCCGGCGCGGTGCAGATGACGCGGGCCTCTCGCATCAGCGTGGATCCGGCGAGCGCCCGCACCACGCCGTCAACGTCCTTGTCGGCCATGATGGCCAGAACCAGCGTCGGCCGGCCCGGGCGCAGGAACGGGCCAATGTCGTCAAGCGCCTCGGCCAGTGCCTGCGCCCCGGCCGGGTTGTGCGCACCGTCGAGCAGGACCTCCCGGCCGGCGGCCTCGCCCGCGGGAACCTCGATCAGCTCCAGACGCCCCGGCCAGCGGACCGTTGCGTACCCGGTCCGGCGCGCCTCCTCGGAGACGCGGGCAATCCCGGCCAGTTCGAGAGCGTCCAGTGCAGCGTCGGCGACGGCTACGTTCGCCGCCTGATGGCGCCCCCGTAGTCCGACACGCACCCGACCCAGCCGCCCCAACTCGACGCCGATGCCGTCTCGGTCGATACCGTGGAGCGGCGCCGGCGGCGTCACGGTCAGGGGAGCCGCCATTCGCCGACTTCGGCGCGCGATTACATCGAGTGCCGAACCCCAAGCACCCGTCACCGCAAGGTCGCCGGGCATGATGATCGCGGCCTTCTCCTTGGCAATGGCTTCGACCGTTGGGCCAAGCTGGTCCATGTGGTCCAGCGTCACGTTCGTCACGACCGCTACCCCGCCGTCCCAGGCGTGAGTGGCATCGAGCCGTCCGCCCAGCCCCACCTCTACCAGCGCCAGATCGATGCCGACTTCCGCGAACCACCGAAACGTGACCGCCGTCAGAAGCTCGAACTCGGTCGGCTCGCCGTGGCGCCCCGCCACACGGTCGGCGACCGCCAGAACCTCACCCACGAGGCGCGCGAACGTCTCCGGGTCGACCGGTCGGCCGCCGATCTGCAATCGCTCACGGTACGTGACAAGATGTGGCTTGGGCGTCTCTCCCACCCTGTACCCGGCTGCGGTGAGGGCAGATCCGGCGAGTGCGAGCACGCTGCCCTTGCCGTTGGTGCCAGCGATCAGGGCCCCACGGAAGGTCCGCTCGGGATGATCGAGGCCGGCGAGCAGAGCGCGGGTCCGGGCCAGGCCAAGACGAATCCCAAATCGGCCGCGCGATTCGAGCGCAGCGAGAGCCTCTGGGTAGCTGAACCTTGGCGGCGTCAATCCTTGGTCAGGTCGTCTTCATAGAAAACGCATTGATTGAAGCGCGGCGTCAGACAGACATCGTTGACATAACCCTGCTCGAGGTGGACGCCGCCACGGAGTTGACAGCGCGCAACGTTCTGATCCTGGCGGATCAGAGCCTTGAGCAGATGCGGAGCCTGGATGTGGATGGCTCCTCGGCTACCCGTCATGTAGAAGTGCGGGCAGACGTTGCGGCGCAGGTTGGGCAGGCCAAACCCACTCCGCGTCATCGGAAGGCTGGGGTAGCGCTGTGGCGGCAGCGTGCCGGGCTCGGCATGCGTGAAGATCGGAAGGCGCGGCGCAGGCCTGGTGGTCACCCGGCCGCTCCCCGGGAAGTAGGGGCGGAAGCCGGGGCGCGGCGGAATCCCGGAGCCCACGGGACCTCCCTCTCCGCCCTGTCGCGCAGGGGCGGTCTCCGCGGTGCGGGTTCGATCTGGCTTGGGGTCGCGAGCCTGCACAGTTGCCTCGAACGCGAGCGTCACGCTTCCGGACGTCCGCTCTCTGCAGCAGAGTACATCTATCCGCCCGGCACGCGCACGGCCCTCGCGCGTCACGTCGATCCGTCCTACTCAGTGGTGGTCTTCTGTGCTTGAGTGGATCGAGCCACGCAGTCGTACCCGACCTCGCGCTGATGAGACAATACGGACCATGCCGATGAGAGAGCGACGCGCCGCCCACGTTCGTCCCAAGCCGCCAGCCAGCGACCGGCTCGATCGAGGCCGGGCCACTCGTACGTTTGCGCCGTCGCAGGACGCCCTGAGGCGCTACCGTCCCATCAGGACTGGGCCCAGGATCCCTGCGCCGATCATGCTGGCCATCGTCAGTGGCGGTCTGGTTCTGGGGCTTCTGACCGTGACCGTCGGCGCGGGCCTGATGACGGGCCTGATCGGCCAGATCGCAAGTGCCTTCAATGGCGCCATTACCAGGATATCCTCGCAGGCGCCGGCGATCGCGCCGCCCTCGGGCGTCGCCCTCGATACGCCCTTACTCGACGCCCCGCCGAACGACGGCTACACCAGCCAGGTCTCCGCCCCGATCATGGGCAGCGTGCCAGGCGCCACGGTCGGCAAGACCGGCTACACCGTCCACGTCTATCTCGCCGGCAAGAACGGCTCGCGAAACGAGTTCGCCAAGGTTACGGTGGGTACGACGACAAGGTTCGCCACGCCGGCCATCGCCCTGACCGAGGGCGAGAACAAGTTCGTAGCGACCCTGGCCACACCAAATGGTGAGGGCCAGGAATCGCCACCCGTCACATACATTCTCGACACGAAGCCGCCCAAGATCTCAATCTCGTCACCGGCGTCCGGGGCCAAGGTCTCTGCCTCGTCGGTCGATGTCGTGGGCATTTCGGACGCCGGTGCCAGGATCCTCGCTCGGAACGAAATGGCGCCGGGCGGCGCCCTCAACAGCACAGTCGCTGGCAGCGACGGCAAGTTCAGGCTGGCCATGGCGGTAGTTGCGGGTCCCAACACGATCGATCTGACGGCCACGGACCAGGCCGGAAATGCGACGAACACGAGCCTCATCGTAAAACGCGACTATGGCCAACTCGCTGCCCATCTGGCGGTCACCCCTAGTAAGTTCGCCTCCGCGTCGCAGGCGACGCTAAAGCTCACGCTACGCGCAACGACCTTCAGCGGCGGCCCACTGGCGGGCGCCAAGGCGACCTTCGCGGTGACGATCCAAGGCCTTAGTGCGATCGTCTCGCCAGACATGACGACCGACGCCACCGGCACGGCTGTCTGGCAGGTCAACATCGCTAACGCAACGCCCGGAAACGGCCAGGCCACCGTTCTAGTCGTATCCGACGCAGGCGATCAGGTAATGGCCAACGCCGGCATCACAACGACCTGATTCGGTACGCCGCAGCGGTTGCAACTGCCGCGAGACCCCCTGTTGCCCAACTCCGGTCGCAGCTACAATCGACACATGGCTAGCTGGCGCTGCCCGCACTGTGGATCGCCGCAAATGGAAGCGGCACGATGCTGGGTATGTCGCCGCGCGACAACCTCGTGCGCGACCTGTCGACACTTCCGCCACGCCGTCGCGAGCAGGCTCGGCTACTGCGCCCTAGACAAGCAGCGAGCGCCACTCACGGGCGAGGAAGAGCGTGCGTGCTGGGAGCGAGCGGCCTCGGAAACCTCCGGGCCGACCGCCTCGGCGGCCGACGGGGCGGCCCAACCGGAGCCAACGAGCGGCAATGGGCTATGGGGTGGCTCTCACACCGGTGATGGCCCCGACAGACCGGCCCTCGGCCACGGCCTGTGGTCCGAGCCGGACTCCGTCCGAGACCCCGAACCCGCCCGTAACCAGCACGGGGGTTCTGTTCGGTCCAGACCGTGGGGGCCCGTTCCCGGACACCAAGACGCCGCCGGCAAACGGCGAGGCATCAGGAGGCCGCTGGCGGGCAAGCCTTAGCCACTACCCTTTTCCTTGCAGAGGCCGACGGAATTGGCGTGGTCGTCGGCGCGGCAGTCGGGCTGGGAGTCGGACTGGGAGTGGGAGTGGGAGTGGGGCTGGGCGACGGCGATGGTGTCGGAGTGGGCGTCGGCGCCGGACCCTTGGAGATCGTGTAGTCCACGGTTGAGCCGCGCTGCACCGGGATGCCTGCCCGCGGATTCGTGCTGACGATCTGCCCCACCGGAGTGGATGGATCGTTCTGATCGTCGCGCACGCCGGCTTGCAGTCCGACGGACGTCAGCTGATTCCGGGCGGCGTTCTCGCTCAGCCCGACCAGATTCGGGACGACGACGGTCGCCTGGCCGCTTAGCACCACCACCGCGATCGTGTCGCCCTGGCGCATTGGGGTGTTGGCTGGCGGTTTCTGGTCAACCACGGTGTTGTCGGGCTGGTTGGTGTCGTTTGGCCTGGATGTGAAGGTGAGCTTGAGGCCGACCCTGTCCACATCTTGCTGAGCCTGGGTGAACGACCGGCTGACCAGGTTCGGCGCGAGGACGGTTGACTGTGGACCCTTGCTGAATACGAGCCAGACGATCAGGCCGATGATGACGATGACGAGAATGGCCAGGATGCCGGCAACCCAGGCCCAGCGGCTGGAGCCGGGGGACTCCTCGAGGGGCTCGGGGTCGCTTGCTTGAAGGCGCCGGACGGGACGGCGCGGCTCAGCTTCCGGTGAGTAGCCACTGGCGTCCGATTTGTGTTCGTATGCATCCGCGGAACCGCCCATCGAAGCATACGCATCGGCTGAGTAGGCCCTGCCGGCCGGGGCCGTGGCAGCGGCCGCCGTGGCAGCAGCTACCGTGGCGGCAGCGAATGCCGGCGCGACGCCTGCGGCTCGACGCGTGGCGCTTGCGGCGGCGGGGCTTTCCCCCAAGAAGGACTCCAGGGCCGTGGCCACGGCCATCGCCGATTCGTACCTTTTGCCCGGCGCGGCTCCAAGGGCCCGCAGCGGTATCTCGTCCAGAGCGGTCGGGACAGCGGGGTTCAGGGTGGAGGGCGGCGCTGGCGGGCCGGCTCGACGGGCAGCGGCAACCTCCTCGGCCGAGTCGCCGACCCACGGCCCGCGCCCGGTCAACAGCTCGTAAAGGAGCAGGCCCAGGCCGTCCACGTCCGACGCTTCGGAGGGGACTCCCACGTGACGCCCAGCCGGACCGGCCGAATCACCCGCGCTGCGCTTGATGTTGGCCGATTCGGCATCGGCCACGGCCGCGAAGGCCCGGGCGACGCCGAAGCCGGCGAGCTTGACGTGGCCGTCGCTGGCAACCATGACATTGGCCGGCTGTACGTCGCCATGGGCCAGGCCGCGCTCGTGGGCGGCGGCCAATGCGTGAGCCACTTCGGCCGCAGCGCGAGCTGCCCGCCTTGGGGGCACGGGTCCATTGCGCTCCAGAAGACTCGCCAGATCGGCCCCGTCGACAAACTCGGTCACAAGGTAGGTGCCCGCGTCATCCGTGCCGAAGTCATACACGGCAGCAATGTTGTCGTGGTCCAGGCTGGATGCCGCCCGAGCCTGCCAGCGAAGTTCGGACAGGAAGTCGAGGTTGTGGGCATACTCGGGCCGGAGCAACTTGACCTCAACGTCCCGGTTGAGCTGCGTGTCGTGGGCGCGGAACACGGTGGCGTACACCACTTCACCGAGCAGCTCTACGAGCCGGTAACGGCCCCCGACTATTCGTCCGATCTCAGCCACGAGAGATCCTCTCCGAGCCAGCGCGACTGCACTGGCAATTGCTGTAACTTGCCCCTCGTTCGCGCATCGCGAGACCGGCTTTCGTCTCAGCCGATGTCGAGAGTCTGCAGGTACTGCCTGAATTCGGTCCCGATGTCCTGTCTCGCAAGCGCCAACTCTACGGACGCCTTGAGCCAGCCCATTGTGGTCCCGGCATCGTATCGCACCCCGTCGAACGCGTAGGCGTACACGTCCTGCTCCTGCATTAGGGCCTCAATGGCGTCCGTGAGTTGGATCTCGCCGCCCGACCCGCGCGGCGTCTGCTCGAGCTTGTCGAAGATCTTGGGCGTCAGGATGTAGCGGCCGATGATGGCCAGGTTGGAGGGCGCATCGTCCGGATCCGGCTTCTCGACCAGACCCGAGACCTTGTAGAGGCGCGGATCGACGGCGCGGTCGACGGGCTCGCCTGCGATGACACCGTAGCGGCAAGTCTCCTCATGAGGAACCTCCATTACCGCCACGACCGAGCCGTGGGTCTGCTGATATGCCGCGATGAGCTGGCCGATGCACGGCCGCTCACCTACCACCACGTCATCCGAGAGGATTACGGCGAAAGGTTCGTGGCCGATGAGTTCCTTGGCAACGAGCACGGCGTGGCCTAGGCCAAGCTGTTCTTTCTGACGGACGTACGAGATTTGGGCGAGATCCGATATAGCCCGGATCTGGCGCAGCATTTCGATGTCGCCGCGGGCCTCGAGCAGCTGCTCGAGTTCGAGGTTCAGGTCGAAGTGGTCTTCGATCGCCCGCTTCTGGCTACTGGTGATGATGATGACTTGCTCGATCCCAGCCGCCACCGCCTCTTCCACGGCGTACTGGATTACGGGCTTGTCAACGAGGGGGAGCATCTCCTTGGGCTGGGCCTTGGTGGCCGGAAGGAAGCGGGTGCCCCAACCCGCTGCCGGAAAGACTGCCTTGCGTACTCGCATCTGCCCTCAGCTTCGATCAGCCGCGAGAGCGGCCGGGTCAACGAACTCGTGGTCGTCTCGATGGATGCCGTCGCACAACCCAAGGCGGCGAGATTCCTGCGGATGGGCGTCAACTGGCAACCAGACCGGCCTCATGATCTCACGGACCTGCGAGCGCCGGCAGAAGAGCATCCCCCGCCGGGCCATCCAGGCCAGGACGTGCTTCGGGTCGCCATGGAACTCGAACGGGCCCGGATTGAGGTTCGCGGATTCGGTCCAGGAGACGGGCGCCTCGGGGGCCACGATATCGAGAATACTGACCCGCCAGGGCCAGCCCTCAATGACCTCTCCGCAGCCCGCACAGCGAGCCGCTATGTTGTCCGTGACGATCGTGGGGATCCGGACGCCATACAGTTCCATCGGGGACGGATCGTAGCAGGTCGACAGCAGTAGGGAATGGGTCGCAGGCTAATGGACCGATACGACGACGAGATACCGCCATCCGAAACGGCCCGAGGCAGGCGTCGCGATCGCGACGCGGACGCTCAGGCCCGGGCCGGCATGCGGACCGGATTGGCCAAGCAGTTCAAGCAGGTCCTGGATTCGCAGCGGAAACGCGCGGAGGAGGACGAGAAGCCTGACCTTGAACACACGCCGAACCCCAGGCGCGGCGACAAGCAGAGTCCCTCATCGCGCCGGAAACCGT
>JANYJI010000181.1 GCA_025358525.1 Chloroflexota bacterium
TCGGGTGTGTAGTAGCCGGTGACGTCGAACACCAGATCGGTCGTGTTGCCAGACGTGGACATGTAGGTCGCGCTCAGTGCGCCAGCGGCGCTCAGGGCGACCGTCAGCCCGTTGGCCTTGATCTCGCCCGCATTGAAGTTGATCGTGGAGGTCGTCGGGCTCGCAATTGGATCTGGTCCAAGGTAGACAGCCCAGGAGTTGCTCGAGTTGACGACCGTGACGTTACCCGTGACGGCCGTGGCGCCCGCAAGGATGCCGCTACGGCCCGTGATCTGGACGGTGATGGGCGTGTTGGCCGCGAGCTTGCCCGAGTGACCATTGCCGGACCGAGTGTCGAGCAGCCGCACCGGGGTAATGGCGTGGTAGGTGCTTTGGACCAGAGGAGTGACCGTGACCGCCACGGCTGTGGCCGTGAGAGACCCGTCAGTGGCGCCGACGTTCTTCACGCCTGCGGTGTTGAGCGTGACGTGGAAAATGCCGACGCCCGCGGTCAGTACTGCGGGGGGTGGCTTGGTCGCCGCCGTGTCGGTGCTGGTGATCGTCACGCTGCCCACGTAGGTCGTGACAGCGTTGCCGAACGTGTCCGCGGCCGTGACTGTGTAGTCCTGGGCAACGCCAGCGACCGCGGTGCTGGGACCGGTGATCACGAGCTTACTGAGAGGGCCGACGGTCACAGTCAGGGCCGCGGTGCCGGTGGCGGTGCCATCGGTGCCCGTGACGGTGAAGGTGCCGACAGCGGTGGACGTGCAGGTGTGAGCGACGTTGTTGCAGGAGGTGCCAGTCCCGACGATGGTCAGGGTCGTGGCGGCTGTGACATCGCCGCGGCTGTTGTTGTTGGCATCGAAACCCATCGCGCTGTAGGCCTGGGTGGCGCCCGCGACGATCGAGGAAGTCGAGGGGCTCAGGACCAGATGGTCGAGAGGGCCTGCGCCGACCGTGACCGGCAGAGCCGTGGCGGTGAGGCTGCCGCCGTCGGGCACGTCGGTTGCGCCGACGTTCTTGGCGCCGGCGGTCTTGAGATTGACGCTATAGGTGGCGGTGCCTGAGGTCAGGGTCGAGGGAGACGCAATGACTGCATTGCCATCGGAGCTCGTGACCGTGACTGTTCGGGGGTAGTCGGTAACGGGGTTGTTGTAGGCGTCCTCGGCAGTGACCGTGAAGTCCTGCGCGGTTCCAGCAGTGGCAGTGGCGGGACCGGCAACGACGAGCTCGGTGACGGTCGAGTGGCCGACGTTTGTCCCGGAGGAAGTCCCCGTGTTCTCGAAGTTGCCGGCATCGGTAGCCGTCACGGTCTGGTTGCCAGCCGTGACGAGCGTCAGCCCGCCAGTGAATGTGTGCGTTCCGGCGTCCAGGCCTGAGCCCGTGAATTTGTACTCGATAGGGAGCACGACTCCCGCGCCGGCATCTGAACTCGTGAAATCGACACTGCCGGTATAGGCGGTGTCGATCGAGTCGTCCGAGACGAGGTGCGCTGCGACGGTGACGTCATAAGAACTGCCGGCAACCGCGGTCGCGGGCACTGTCAACACAAAGTAGTCCGTGGCGGCGGCCGCGACCGAAGCGGGGAACATCGCCACGAGCAGGAGGGCAACCACGCCCAAGGCAAGGCGACGATTGAGCTGTGGGTGGTTCATGTTGGATGCCTCATCAATGCCCTCACCCGATGCCGATACTGACCGACGTCATCAAGACTACGAGGGCGCGCGCCTCAACGTCGATGTTGGTCGATGCTACGCGAGCCGGGCGTGCGTCCGGCAGCCCAACGAAGGTACTAGGGCAAGGCGCTCCGATAGCGCCATGGTCCGGATAATTACCAACCTCCCGAGAGCCGCCTGATCTGCGGACGCATCGGCCGTGATTGAGCGACGGGATCAGGTCAGTCCCCCGGTGCAACTGTGTCGGATACCTGCGCCACCTGCCAACCGAGCATAGGGCGGACCACGCCCGGAAACTCGTTCGTAAAGACCCCGCGAACACCGTCACCCTCACTTCGGTCCACGACCACGAAGGCCACTGCCTCAGGCTCCGTCGCATGCACCATTGTGGGGTTGTACGTGCTTACGACCGCAGTTACGACGACCCTCCCTTCGGCGAGGAAATTGCCGGGGATGTGACACACGGCTCGCACCAAGCCCGGTCGCCGCGAGGCGTTCCACCAGTCGCGGTCGTTCCAGTCGTTGTTGATGAAGAGGCACACGCCTTCGTCGTTGTAGAAATGCAGATTCACGGACGGCCTAAGGTTGCCGGGTGCCTTCGTCCAGTATTCGACTTCGATGTCGATCGGAAGACGAATATCGATCTCCTCAGCGGGGCCTCCGCCCGCGGGCAGGACCCGAACGCTCTTGAGTCGGGCCACGTCATCGCCTGGCGCACTTGCCGGGTCGGGCCATTCACGCGAGCCCGTTTGCCCGGGCCCCGACTCCAGGTAGCGCCGGACCACTTCGTGGGTGGGGCCATCCACAACGGTTCGACCATGGTCGAGCAGGATTGCCCGATCGCACAGCCGCTGGATGGCAGGCATGCTGTGCGACACGAAGATGACCGTCCGCCCGCCTTTGCCGATCTCCGACATTTTGCCCAGGCACTTCTTCTGAAACTCCGCATCCCCGACTGCAAGTACCTCGTCAATGAACAGGATCTCCGGCTCCAGAAAAGCGGCTACCGCGAAGCCGAGCCGCACCTTCATGCCGCTCGAATAGCGCTTGACCGGCGTGTCTAGGAACTGCCCGATATCCGCGAAGGCCACAATCTCATCGAACTTGCGCAGGATCTCCGACCGCCTCATCCCCAGAATGGCGCCGCTCAGAAGAATGTTCTCTCGACCAGTGAGTTCCTGATGGAAACCCGTCCCAACTTCGAGCAGTGACCCCACTCGTCCGTGGAGCTCCGCGCGACCCAGGGTGGGCTCGGTGATGCGCGACAAGATCTTCAGGAGCGTGGACTTGCCGGCACCGTTTCGGCCGATGATCCCCACGACAGAACCACGCGGCACTTCGAAGGAGACGTCCCGGAGAGCCCAGAAGTCATCCCCTCGATCCTTGGTCCCGCTCCCCCGCAGCGGCTTCGTGATCGCATTCCAAAGCGTCTCGGTGAGACGCCCGTACGGGTCGCGGCGCAAGCCGATCCGATACTTCTTCGCCAGGCCACTGGCAGAGATCGCGATCTCGGCCATCAAATGACGTCCGCGAACGTCCGCTCGACGCGGCGGAAGTACATCAGTGAACCGAGCAGGAAGATGACCGACGCCGCGGCCGAAACGAAGATGAGATCGTCAGGTCGAGGGCCGCCGATGAGGGCCCAGCGAAACCCTTCGAGCACTCCGCTCATCGGGTTCAAAGCGTAAAGCACATGCCACTGGGCAGGGATAAGTGTGCTGGTATAGACGACCGGCGAGGCAAACATCCATAGCTGCACCAGGAACGGCACCACGTACTTGACGTCCCTGTATCTGACGTTGACGGCAGAAAGGAAGGTGCCCACGCCAAGTGCCGTTACGAGGGCCATGAGCGTCAGAAGGGGTAGCCAGAGAATTGCCAGCGAAGGGACGGCGCCGAAGTAGAGCATGACCACCGCCAGCGCCGCGAGCGAGATGACGAAGTCGAGCAGGAACGACCCAACTGAGGCAAACGGCAGCAGCAGCCGCGGAAAGTAGACCTTGGTAATGATCGCTTCGCCGCTGACCAGGCTGTTGGACGCGCCCGCAAGGCTAGAGGCAAATAGAGTCCACGGAACCAGCCCCGCAAAGACGAAGAGCGGATATGGGAGACCAGCCGGTCCAACGCCTGGCAGCCGGCCGAGGGAGGCCGAAAACACCAGCATCAGGAGCACCGGCTGCAGCACCGCCCACGCGGCCCCAAAAGCAGTCTGCTTATAGCGGACCTTGAGATCGCGCCAGATGAAGAAGTACAAGAGTTCGCGGTGGGCCCAGACCTCGCGCAGTCCGAGCTGGCGCCAGCCGTGACGCGGCTCCAGCACGACCACCTGACCGTCCCAGGCGGAGCCCGAGCCCGTCTTGGGGTTCTCACTAGGCGACATACGCGAAAATGGACTCCTCCTGCGATGAACATGGCCCGTCAGCCCAGCGCAAGCTCATTCCCACCATCAGCCGCGCCCAACGGCGCCGGCACCTGAGCCACCTGTGCGACCTTTCAGTCGTGTGCCTATTGGTGGCTCGATCACCCGACGGCTCATGCGTTGGGCGGGTTGGCGGAGTATAGCCGAGGCCTACGGGCGACGGACCATCGGCCGCCGATGGACGCGCCGCCTCCGTCCGGGCCGTGGCACAGTTCAGCCGGCCGCGACCACCAGGACGTTCCAGGACTCTACAGACGGCGGATTCTCGACGTCGGGGAATGCGGTGACGGTTTGCAGCGTGAGGCCGGCTTCGGCGAGAAGCCCTGCCAGTTCATCCTGGAAGAAGTAGCGCATCCGGTGCGTTTCGGAGACGGTGGCGTCCTGGACTCCGGGGCGGCGCCGCGTCAGCTCGTATCTGACCGAGCAGACATGGCTGTCTAGCTCGAGCGTTCCCACTGCACGGCGCTCGATCTCGCCGCCCTCAATAGAAACAACCTTGACCCGTTCAGATGGGCCCACGGCCATCACCGCCGGGCCGTACCACACATCGAAGATGAATACGCCTCCGGGCTCCAGATGTCGCCGGACGTTGGCGAGCGTCGAGCGGATGGCCACGTCGGTGATCTGATAGCCGACGACAGCGAACATTGACAGGACCGCGTCGAACCGCCGATCCAGGATGATCGTCTGGATATCACCCCGCAGAAATGTCATGCCTGCGGCCGCGGTTCCGATCGCCCGGCGACGCGCGCGTTCCAGCATGTTTTCCGAGAGGTCGACGCCGACGACCTGGTAGCCCCGGCGCGCGAGTTCGACCGAATGCCGCCCCGTGCCACAGCCGAGGTCGAGGAGACTCCGAACGGGGCGGTCGGTGCCCCGGAAGATCTCCTCCACGAGATCGCATTCCGCTCCGTAGTCTTTGTCCGCGTACAGCGCGTCGTAGGAGTCGGCGTAGTCGGAACCGAAGACTTCGGTCATGCCAAAGCCTGTTTCACGGCGGTAATCACAGTCGTTTGGTGCTCCTCACTTAGCCCCACTCCTGAGGGCAAATACAGTCCCATGTCGGCCAGCTCCGTGGTCACCGGATACTCCTCACCGCCGAAGAGCCCGCGCGACCGAAGGGCCGGCTGGCGGTCCATACCCAAGAAGAACGGGCGCGTCTCCACCCCGAGAGCGGCGAGACCCTGAGCCAGCGAGGCCGCGGTATGGCCGCTCTCTTTTTCGAGTATCAGGCCGTTCATCCACCACACTGAACGTGCCCACGCACGCTCAGCCTGCATTCGAATGCCGGGCACGCAGGCCAACTCCGCCAGATAACGCGCGCCAATCCGGCGCTTCCGCTCGACCGTCTCCCCTATGCGCTCAACCTGAGCCAGGCCGATGGCTGCCTGAACGTTGGTCATTCGGAAGTTGAACCCAAGCTCCTCGTGAAGAAACCGCTGCTCCGGAATGAAGGCCAGGTTGCGTAGGAGGCGCAGCCGTTTCGCGAGGGCTTCGTCATCGGTGACCACCATGCCACCTTCGCCGCTGGTGACGAGCTTGTTGGCATAGAAGCTGAAGCAGCTGAGTTCGCCGAAGCCCCCGCAGCGTCGCCACTCAGGTGCCGACCCGCGGTTCGAGAGGTATTCCGTTCCGTGAGCCTCAGCGGCATCTTCGATGATAGCCAGCCCGTGCTTCTCAGCCAGGTCGAGCAGCGGGTCCATGTCGACGGGGTGGCCATAGATGTGAACCGGCATGATCGCCCGCGTCCGGGGAGTGATCCGCGCCGCGACCTGGGAAACATCCATACACCAGGTGGCTGGATCGGCATCAACGAGAACGGGCACGGCGCCCCGGTACACGACAGCCATGGCACACGAGATGATCGTGAACGAGGGCATGATGACTTCGTCGCCGGGGCCGAGATCAAGTGCCGCAACCGCCAGTTGCAGGGCAACGGTTCCGTTGCAGACGGCAATGCCGTATCGCCTCCCGCAATAGGCGGCCCAGCTTTCCTCGAACTCGCCGATGAAGCGCCCGGACGAGGAGATCCAGCCGGTCTGCAGGCATTCCGTTACGTATTCGAGTTCGCGTCCATCTAGGCTCGGCTCACTGACCGGGATCACTCGCGTCCCGGTTCGGCCGGAGGATCGAACCGTTCCTTTTCAGCCTGACCGCCGTACGGACCCTGCTTCACTTCGAGCAGGACTGTGTCCTCGAGCATGCGGAATCCGTGTCCACCGCCCAGCGAGATGACGAGGTCGCCGGTCCCGAGCTCACGTGAGGCCACGAGGGCGCGATCGTCACCGTACATGTCCACGATGCACCGCCCCTTCCTGACGATAAGCAGTTCGGAGGTTCCGACCACGGTCCGGACGACGGGCAGATGAAGGTGAGGCACGACAAAGCCGCCGGCGGGGTAGACAACGAAACCTGTTTGGAACGAGGCTTCGTCACCCGTGATGAAAGAGGTCGTGGCTGCGGTCGCGTCGGCTCGGACAACGTAGGCGAGCAGTGTCTGGCCTTGCCATATTGGCTCGATGGCGCCCGTCTGTCTGCGTTCGTTTACTTCGGAAGTGTTCACAGCGGCATCATATCCGCTCGGAGTTTGCAGCCGGTTGCCCTTTTCGGCCTGCTAATCGAGTGATGCGGCGAAGAGCGCGGAGGGTCAGACGCGGGGACAGTGGCCAAATCAGCTGCGAAAGGAGAACGCATCCGAGGGCTGCCCGCCTCTGGCCAGCCTGGGTTCGCAACTCGGCCAGGATGCGATAGTGCGTGCCGAGCACGCGCGGGCCGGCGACCCTAATGACTTCGCGCCAATGTCGCGACACGACGTGCTGGTAGCCATCGGCCCCGCGACGGGCATCTCGCGAGATAGCCCCCTGAGTTCCAAGGTCGTACAGGAAGGTTGCTGTCTCCACAAAACCAAAGCCACTGATCGCGCCCAGTCGGATCGATGTGTCCCACTCCTGATAGGCGGGCACAGACTCGTCCAAGAGCCCGATCCGATCGAGAAGTTCGCGCTTGACCAGCAGCCCTTGGAACATGGGAGCGGGCGCCGTGAGAAGGGTTCGATATACGTCACCTTCGACGGGAGGAAGCGGAAACGGGGTTCGTGTGCCTTCGCGAGTCAGGGCATCGCAGGCGGAATGAACGACGCCGTAACCTGTCCGCCTGGCCTCCTCAAGCCTCATGCGGATGCTGTCGCGGTAGTAGACATCGTCCGAGTCGAGAAATGCGATCCACTCGCCGCGCGCGGCGCGGATGCCGGTGTTGCGTGCGGCCTGAGCCCCGCGGTTCTGGGG
>JANYJI010000019.1 GCA_025358525.1 Chloroflexota bacterium
CAAGCGGGTCAGACGCTGACCCACAAGCGCAAGCCGCCAATCGTTCGGCTATCCCCGATCTAGAAAGACCGCCCGCACTCGATCCGGCAGCTGCCAGTCCGTCCGCTCGATCGTCACCACGCCGTCAGCGATCGTGACTGACGACGCGTGGGCGGCCGGATCGGGGCGCTGGCCAAGCTGCCAGGCCGGGCCCAGCAGGACCGGATACTCGCCCTCGGGCGGGAGGCAGACCGGCAGGTCGAAGGCGAGGCGGACGCGGCCCGTTCCGTCGTCCTCGATGCGGCCCGTAAAGCCGTGATTGCGGCCGAGCAGCGCGCGAGCCCCGGCCAGGTCACCCGCGGAGAGGCGGCGCCGGATCTCCGAACTGCGCACCTGCTCGCCATTCGATAGGTAGGACGAAACGGGCGTCACGGCGAAACCCTGGCGTTGGCCGAGGGCCGACAGCGTCTCAGGCGTGCCGCCGCGCTCGTAGCCGAAGGCGGCGTCCGGGGTCATGACGAAGCCGGCGACTTCGACCCGCTCGCGGATGGCCGCGACGAAGGCGTCGTAGGGCGTCATCCGAAGCGCATGGTCGAAATGCTGGACAACGGTGACCTCGACTCCGGCGGCCTGGAGGCGGACGAGTCGTTCGTCTAGATCGCACAGTAGGGGCGGCGCCAGACCCTCGATCAGCTCCTCGGGATGGGCGTCGAAGGTGATTACCGCCGGCCGCGCCCCAGCGCGCAAAGCGAAGCGTCGCAGCTCGCGGAGAAGGTATAGATGACCGCGATGCAGACCGTCGAAGACACCGACCGCCAGATATAGCGGGCCGAGATCGGCCGCAAGAGCGTCGATTCCAGGCACCACAGACATCCGGCTGCCGGCGCTGACGACGTGCAGCCGTGATTCAGTCGCGTGCGTGATGGCAGCAGGCGCGTTGCCGGCCGTTGCCTCCTCAGCCGCGTCGACGTCCCGAGCGAGCCCGGGCCGCGGCGTCCCAATGAACATTTTCTCCGGGACGATCCGGCCGTCCTTCCACGACCCGATGCCCACCAGCGCGCGGTCCTCGGCCAGCAACCGGACCCGGGCGCCCGGTTCCACCTGGGGCCGATGCAGCGGCTTGAACTGCTGGCCACGTGCCGCGGCTAGCACCTCGTCCGCGCTGAGGAGGGCCTCCGGAATCGCATCCAGACCGGCGTCGATGGGCAACAGAAGCCCGGCCAGCGCCGCGGGGCCTTCGGCGGCTGCCCGCCGGATCGCGTCGAGGGAGTGCGCGGCGCTCAATGTAAAGGGGCCGCTGGCGGTCCGAGTCAGCGCCCCAAGGTAGGCGCCGCAGCCCAGCTTCTCGCCGAGGTCGCGGGCCAGTGATCGGATATACGTGCCGGCGCCGCACTCGACCTCCAGAACGGCAGTTGGCCGCTCCGGGTCAGAGCCATCCCACTCGACCAGCTCAACGCGACTGATGGTCACGGCGCGCGGCGGCAAATCCAGCGGCGTGCCCTGACGAGCCATCTTGTAGGCCCGCCTGCCGCCCACTTTAAGCGCGCTGTATGTCGGCGGGCGCTGTTGGATCGGCCCGCGGAAGTCGATCAGGGAAACCTCGACGGCCTCGCGGGAAGGCGCCGGACCGTTCCCCGGCACCAGCTCACCCTCGCGGTCGTCCGTCTCTGATGTCGACCCGAAGCAGACCCTGGCTCGGTAGGCCTTGCCATCGCCCATGTGGAATTCGACAAGCCGGGTGGCCATCCCCAGGAAGACAGGCAGAACGCCCGAGGCGAAGGGGTCAAGCGTCCCGCCGTGACCGGCGCGCCTCGTGCCGGTCAGCCGCCGGACGAGGGCCACGACGTCATGCGAAGTGAAGCCCGGATCTTTCGCGACGACAAGGATTCCATCCATGCCGCGGAATGCGTCGGCCACGGGCTAGCGCGCGACCGCGGCCACGAGCTGGGCCGCTCGCGCCAGGACGACGGGGCGCGCCTCATCGAGCGGCAGGGCAACCGTGGCCCCGGCCGCGCGGGCGTGCCCGCCGCCACCGAATGTGCCCGTCAGGACTGTTGCATCGACGCCGCCGTCACGCGTTCGAACGCTGACACGCGTCACGCCTTCGGTACTCTCCTTGAACAGGATCGCCGCCTCGGACGTTTCCGACTGCGACAGTAGATCAATGAGGCCCTCGGATTCGGCAGGGCTCGCGCCGGCCGCTGCCAGATCGGCCAGCTCAAGCGTCGACCAGACGAGGCGTCCCTGCAGATCGGATTCCATCCGTGCCAGAACGCGCCCAAAGAGCAAGAGTTGGGTGTTGGGCTTGGATCGATAGAGGCGCCGGGCGATCTCACTAAATGGCGCACCGGCCTCGCGCAGAGCCGCCGCGACGACGAGCGTCCGGGGGGTCACGTTGGGGTGCTGGAAATTGCCCGTGTCCATGACCACGCCGCCTGCCAGAGCCGTGGCAAGCATGCCGTCGACGGCAGTCAACGGCACTCCCAGACGCCAAGCCAGCAGCGTGACCATCTCGCACGTGGCGGAACTGGTGGCGTCAACCCAATCGACGGCCCCGAAGAGTGGATTGGATATGTGGTGGTCGATGTCGAGGATCGGCACGCGCTCGAAAAGGTCGCGATGAGACTCCAGGACCGGCCCGACCCGCTCCAAAGAGCCGCAGTCGCCGACCACGATCAGGTCGTAGTCTATCGTCGGGTCCGGCTCTCGACTAAAGCGCTCCATGCCCGGCATGAAGGCGTACATCGGCGGCACAGGATCCACGCAGACGGCAGTAGCGACGCCGCCACACGCCTCGACGAGCAGGGCGTTGGCGAGGGCAGAGCCAAGCGCGTCAGCCTCTGGGTTCTCGTGGCAGATTGTTAGGACGCGGCGAGCGTTGCGCAGCCGTTCCACCACCTGGTCCGGGACGGCAGCCGCATACGCGGAGAGGTCCACGTGGGGCCCAACGCCAGGCGAAACGCCGCGAGGAGAGGCCTCGGTCACCGCGGCTTCCTCCGCGCCGCTGACTTGCCGCCAGAGACGGACTTGCCACCGCTGGGCGCCGGTCTATTGGCGGGCGATTGATTTCCGGACGAGGGCGCCGCCTGGCCGCCGGTCGCCGCCTGGCCGGCAGCGGCCGATTTGCGGGCCGCGGCCGATTTGCCAGCAGCTGTTGCTTTGCCGGCAGCTGACGCTTTGCCGGCAGCGGCCGATTTGCCGGCAGCGGAGCGCGTGCCCTGCCAACCAGTGCGCTCACCTCTTCGCGAGCGATTGGCTGCAATCTTGGGCGTCGGCGCCCCCACTGGCTTGAGCGCTGGAGCCTCCAACTCGGTGTCGCCTTCCTGAGGCAGTCGCAGAACCGGGGTCGGCAGCGACTCGCCAACCTCGGACGACTTCTCGGGCATGCGGCCCTCTTCAAGGTCGTTCAGGATCTGGAGAACTCGACTGCCGCGTTGGACTGAATCGTCCAGGTGAACATCCAGAAATGGCATGCGCCGCAGCCGTATCTTGGAGCCGAGCCCGTGGCGGATGTACGGCATCGCTCGGCGGAGCGCGGCGAGAGTCTCCTTGCGCTCCGCGTCAGTGCCGATGACGCTGACCGAAACTTTGGCGCGCGATAGATCCCGTGCCGTTTCGACGTCGGTGACTGTGACGAAGCCGATGCGCGGGTCGGTTACTTCGCGCGCCAGCGCCTGGCTAATCTCGTGCCGAAGTAGCTCGTCGATGCGCTGCGTTCGCTGAGTCATCGAAACCCGCTATTCCGACTCAACCGGCCGCCCGGCTCACCATCTTCTGGGTGAAGCACTCGACGACGTCGCCTTCGATCAGGTCGTTGGAACCGGCCAGACCGATGCCGCATTCGAAGGTGGTCGCAACTTCACGGACATCGTCTTTCATGCGTCGGAGCGACTCGATCCTGTCGGTGATGATGATCTTGCCGCCGCGCCAGACCCGAGCACCCCCACCGCGGACAATCCGGCCGTCGGTGACGTAGCAGCCCGCAATGACGGCCACCTTGCCGACCTTGAAGATCTTTCGCACCTCGGCCCGACCCTCGATCGTCTCGACCTGCTCCGGCTCGAGCAAGCCGCGCAGAGCCGCCGAGATGTCGTCGGTGAGCTTGTAGATGATGTCGTACTGCCGGACGTCGACTTTCTCAGACTCGGCCGAGCGCCGGGCGGTGTCGGTCACCTTCGTATTGAAGGCGACGACGATCGCGTTGGATGCGGCGGCGAGCATGATGTCGTTGTCTGTGACGTCGCCGGCTGCCTCGTGCAGGACGTTGAGCCGGACCTCATCGGTCGAGAGCTGCTGGAGGGCATGCGTGATCGCGCCCAAGGAGCCCGAGACGTCGGTCTTGAGGATGATCCGCAGTTCCTTGGTCTGGCCGGCCTGGATCTGCGCGTACAGATCCTCAAGAGTGGCGCGACCGCTGCCTTCGGTCCGAGCCGCGGATGCGGCCTTCCGCTCCTCGACCATGCTTCGGGCGATCTTTTCGTCGGCCACGACTCGCAGGATGTCGCCGGCCTGCGGAACGTCCGCCAGACCGAGCACAACTGCCGGGCTGGAAGGACCGGCTTTGGTAATGCGCTTGCCGAGTTCGTTTTCCAGGGCGCGGACTTTGCCGTATGTCTCACCGACCACGATCACGTCACCGACGCGAAGCGTGCCGGTTTGGACCAGCGCGGTTGCGACCGGACCTCGGCCCTTGTCCAATGCGGCCTCGACGATCGTGCCGATGGCAGGGCGCTTGGGATTGGCTTTGAGGTCCTGCAGGTCGGCAACGAGATTGATCATCTCGAGCAACTCGTCCAGGCCGAGGCGAGCCTTCGCCGAAACCGCAACCATCGGGACGTCGCCACCGTACTCCTCGACCACGACTCCGGCCTCGGCAAGGCCGTTCTTGACGCGGTCCGGGTTGGCGTCGGGCTTGTCGATCTTGTTGAGGGCGATGATGATCGGCACCTTGGCCGCTCGGGCGTGGTCGATCGCCTCGAGGGTTTGCGGCATCACGCCGTCATCAGCCGCCACCACGACAATCGCGATGTCGGTGACCTTGGCGCCGCGGGCGCGCATGGCCGTGAAGGCCTCGTGGCCAGGCGTATCGAGGAAGACAATTCGCCGGCCGTCCTTGACGACCTCGCTCGCACCGATGTGCTGAGTGATACCACCGCGCTCACCGGCCGCGACCTTGGTCGTCCGGATGGCGTCGAGGAGCGACGTCTTGCCGTGGTCGACGTGGCCCATGACTGTCACGATCGGGGCGCGCGGCTGCAGGAGAGACGCGTCGTCCTCCTCGAAGAGCTGCTCCTTGGTAGCGGCACCGACCGGAGCCGTGTCACCTGGAGTGCCGTCGGCGCTGGTCGCTGCTCCGGCCGGAACCGTCTCTGCGACCTCGTAGCCGAGTTCCTCCGCCACCAGCGACGCCGTCTCGCGATCGATGCCCTGGTTGATGTTGGCGAAGATGCCGCTCTTGATCAGCTCGCGAATGATGTCGGCGGGGTTGACGCCCAGCAGATCGGCGAGGTCCTTAACAGTGATGCTGGACGGCAACTCGATTGCGGCTCGCACTCGAGGGTCGAGGACCGCTGCAGCGGCCTGCGAAACGGCGTCGCGGCGCAACGGCTTCCGCGGACCACGACGGCCGCGCGTGCCGCTCCTACTCTTAGCCACGACTACCTCCTGCTTCGATCGTGCTCGCCTCCCCTATCAACTCGGCTCGGAGTTCAGCCGGGATCGGCACTTCCAGCGCTCGCTGGAGCGATCCTTTGTCCAGTGCCGCACTTCGGCACTCGTCACTGTTGCATACGTAGGCACCGCGTCCAGCCAGCTTGCCAGACGGATCGACCACAATCCGGCCATCCGGAGTCCGTACGACACGCAAAAGCTCGCGCTTCTGTCGCGCCGTCCGACAGGCAACGCAGGATCGGGTCGGATGGCGCCGTGGAAGCGCGCCCCGGGCTACGAGGACACCTCCCCGTCGTCGACCGCTTCGCTCGATTTGACGGTCTTGCGGCGCTTCGGCTTGGCCGGCGCCTCGGTAGGCTCGACGGCCACTGGAGCGGCGACTGCCTCCCCGGTAGCAACGTCGCTCTGGGGAGAGTCCGGCTGCACGACTTCACCCCCGGCTTCCTCGGCGCCAATCTGGTCGGCGGCGGGAACGTCAAGCTGTACGGCCTCGGCAATTGCCTCCGTAGCGGCCTCGGCCGACTCCTCGGCGGCCTCGGCTTCTGGCGGCGCCAAAGCGACGGCCCCTTCCGCCTCAACCCGCGCCGCCTCGGCCACCGAGACGTCGCTCCTAATATCGATGCGCCAGCCCGTCAGCTTGGCCGCCAGCCGCGCATTCTGTCCCTCGCGGCCGATGGCCAACGAAAGCATTCGTTCCGGAACGACTACGTTGGCGATCCGATGTTCCTCATCGATCCGGACCTCGATGACCTGAGCCGGGCTCAGGGCCTTGGCCACGAACGTGGAGGCATCCTCGGACCACTCGATGACGTCGATCTTTTCGCCGCCCAACTCAGCCACGACGGCCTGGACACGCGCCCCACGCTGGCCCACTGTAGCTCCGACCGGGTCGAGGCCCGGCTGACGCGACGCCACAGCCACTTTCGAACGGCTGCCGGCCTCACGGGCAATGGCTTTGATCTCGACCGTGCCGGCGTGGATCTCAGGCACTTCCAGCTCGAAGAGGCGGCGCAGGAATCCCTTGTGCGTCCGGCTAATGTAGATCTGGGGACCCTTGGCGCTGCGGCGGACCTCCAGAACATAGGCCTTGACGTTCTGGCCGATTCGATAGTGCTCGAGGGGCGACTGCTCGGTCGTAGTGAGGATAGCCTCGGCCTTGCCCAGTTCGAGGACTATCGCCCGCGGCTCAACACGTGAGACCGTGCCCGTGATCAGTTCGCCCTCGCGACTCGCGTATTTGTCGAAGACGACGTTGCGCTCGGCCTCGTGAAGGCGCTGCAGCACAACCTGCTTGGCCGTCTGGGCGTGGATCCGGCCGAAGGCCTCGTGGTCGAGTTGCTCGGTCTCGACCATGGCTCCAATCTCAGCCTCGGGCTGGTGGACCCGGGCGTCCTCGAGGGTCATCTCTGTCGCGGAGTCTTCTACTTCCTCCACCACGAGCCGGGCCCGAAAAACGCGCACCTTGCCCGATTCGGCATCGATTCGAACCTGAATGTCCTCGTCGCCGGCGACGCGCCGGTACGCGGACTGGATCGCCTCCTCGACGGTGCGTACCAGTTGCTCCCTGGAGACACCCTTCTCGGCGTTCAGCTGCAGGAGCGCGCCGACGAAATCACGACTCACCTGGCGCCTCCCGTTCGCTTCGCTCGGTCACCATCGACCGCAACCGACATGTCCGACGGCCATGTCACCTGCCGCTCAACAAAAGACGTGGGGGTCACCCACGTCCCGAGCGGCCGGCAGATTGGGCTGAGTATACACGGCACCCCTGGACCATCCAACTGGCGCCATGGAGGTTGCCCCGAGCGGGATGCCGAGTTTGGCTCATGGTTGGAGCTAGCCTGGATGTCCAGTTCGACGGCACCCCCGCGAAACAAGCCCGTCGCAGGCCGGGATCAGTAGGCCCGCGCGAAGAGCACCCGTCGCTCCGACGGCGCGCCGCACGCGATGCATTTCGCGGCCTCGTCTGGCGAGTCGAAGGGTATGCAGCGGATGGTGGCGCCGGTCTCGTCACTGACCTGCTTCTCGCACTTGCCGTCGCCGCACCATGGCGCCAGGAAGAAGCCGCCCTCGCCGTCCAGGCCATCCTTGAGTTGCTGGTAGGTGTCCGCGTGGTGTGTGTTCGAGTCGCGGAAGTCCCGGGCGCGCTGCAGAAGTTCGGCCTGGTAGGCGCGCAGTCGAGCCGGCAGTTCGGCCGCAAGCTGCCCTAGCGGAACGGCCTCCTTCGACCGATCGACCCGCTTGACGAGCATCGCCTGGCCTGCGGCAACATCGCGTGGCCCGATCTCCATGCGGAACGGGACGCCGCGTAGCTCCCAGTGGTTGTACTTGAAGCCTGGCGACTCGTCGCGCCAATCGACCTTGACCCGAACGGCCTTGCCCTCGGGCGTTTCGGCCAGGGCAGCCTGGAAGCGGTCGATCGCCTCGGCCACTGCGGCCTTCTCCTCGTCCTTACGGAAGATCGGCACGATGACGACCTGGACGGGCGCGACGTTGGGCGGCAGCACAAGTCCCGAGTCGTCGCCGTGAGCCATGATCGTCGCCCCGACCATACGTGTCGAGAAGCCCCAGGACGTCCCGTACGGGTGCTTGCGAACGTTGTCACTATCGAGGAACTCGATCCCCGCGGCCCGGGCAAAGTTCTGGCCGAGCATGTGACTCGTGCCGGCCTGGAGCGCCTTCTTGTCGCGCATCATCGCCTCGATGCACCAGGTGAACTCGGCCCCGGGGAACTTCTCGCCCTCGGTCTTGCGTCCTTTGATGACCGGGATCGCCAGCCACTCCTCGGCAACCTTGTCGTAGCAGTCGAGGCCGGTCGCGACTTCCGCCTCGGCTTCCTCGCGAGTGGCGTGGAAGGTATGGGCCTCCTGCCACAGGAACTCCGTGGTGCGCAGGAAGAGGCGCGTTCTCAACTCCCAGCGGACGACGTTGTTCCAGAGGTTCATTAGCAG
>JANYJI010000185.1 GCA_025358525.1 Chloroflexota bacterium
CACGATAACGACGTGGCCGGTTGGCGGCGGGTTGTAGGCCATCTCGACCAGGCCGGTGATGCCGGAGTGGACGAACGTGGAGTCGCCGATAATCGAGACCACGCGCCGCGCCTCCTCGTCCGGCAGGACGTGGCGCAGGCCGAGACCCACGCCGATCGATGCGCCCATGGCAACGCACGTGTCCATTGCCTGGTACGGCGGCAGCACGCCCAACGTGTAGCAGCCGATGTCGCCGGCGACGATGCAGTCGTGCTTCTTGAGAGTGGCGTAGACGGTGTGATACGGGCAGGCCGGGCACAGCTCGGGCGGTTTGCCGCGAGCCGGGGGCGGCTCGGGGCTCATGTCGGCGGCCAAAATGCGGCGCACCCGGGTGACATCCAGCTCACCGAAGCGGTACATCTCCGCCTTCGACTCAACGGCGATGCCGGCGGCGCGAAGAGCGTCGGCGACGATTGGATCGCCCTCCTCGATCACGACCGCACGATCCACACCGGCCACGAATACCCGGGCTTTCTCGAGCGGCAGCGGGTTGACCAGGCCGATCTTGAGGAAGCTCGCGCCGGGAGCGGCCTCGGCGGCATGCAGGTACGAGACGCCGCTGGCGATGATGCCCAGCGCGCCCTCGCCGGGTTGGCCGGGTTGGCCGGGTTGGCCGCGCTGGCCGGGCTCTACGCGGTTGAGCCCACATTCCTCGCCCCAGGCCGCGATCTCCGCCAGCTTGGCCCGTAGACGGCGGTGGGCCGGACGGGCGTAGGCCGGGATCATCACCCGGCCGGCGATGTCGTGCTCGAAGTGCGGCGTTGGCGTGGCGGCGCCCAGGGCGTCACCGTTCCGCGGCACAACGGTCGACTTCGAATGACAGACACGCGTCGTCATGCGGAAGATGACCGGCAGGTGCCAGCGCTCAGAAATCTCGACCGCCGTGAAGAAGAAGTCGTACGCCTCCTGCGAGTCCGCCGGTTCGATCGCGGGCAGACCGGCGGCGACGGCATAGCGACGGTTGTCCTGCTCGTTCTGCGAGGACGACATGCCGGGGTCGTCGGCGCTCACAACGATCAGGGCGCCGCTGACGCCCGTGTAGGCCGCAGTGAAGAGCGGATCGGCGGCTACGTTCAGGCCGACGTGCTTCATGGTCACGAGCGTCCTGGCGTTCGCGTAGGCGGCGCCGAGGCCAACCTCCAGCGCCACTTTCTCGTTGGGCGCCCATTGGGCCTTGCCGCCGAGCGTAGCGAAGGTCTCGAGGATCTCGGTCGACGGCGTGCCCGGATAGCCGGTGCCAAGCGCCACGCCCGCGTGGAGCGCCGCCTGGGCGACCGCCTCGTCCCCCGACAGGAGTTGCCGATTCATCCGCATGCTCTCGCTAAGACCACAGTTTTCGACCAGACACTGGGCGTCGCACCCATGATGGCCCGCACAAATTCGGCGCGCGGCCACGAACTCAAACGCGGTCGCATCAGGGCCGCCGGCCGGATGATACGTCTCCGGGCCTGAAGGCGACCTTCCCCGCTCAATGCATCGTGCGTAAGGCCCGCACTTCTCGGCGCGGCATGGCATCCTGCCAGATTCAAATCCCCATAGCACGAGTCCGAATCGCGACACCGCGAGGGCAGTCTCAAGCCCGCCCACGAACCCAACGCCGAACTGTCCCACGCTCGCTAGCCTGTCGCCAGCGGCGGCGATCGGTCGTTGAGTGGCCCAATTCCCGATCCTGAGGTCGGCAATCCCGCCCCCTGCTACCCCCATTGGCAGATGACAGGAACGCCCTGGGGGCCTGCCGCCACCGGCCCGCCGCACCGGCCTGCCGCCACGGGCCCGCCGCCACGGGCGGCTCAGCGCGCCGCCACCGGCCCGCCGCCACGGGCGCGGCTGCGACCCAGTTCAGCAAGAAGAGTGGTGGGCGATACTGGACTCGAACCAGTGACCTCACGGATGTGAACCGTGCGCTCTAGCCAACTGAGCTAATCGCCCACGTGCACGTCTGGGCGTGACGGACGCCGATTATAGCGACAGGGAGGCAGACGGGCGATTGCCCCCGATGCCGGCGACCACGACGAGCGGCCACCGAGCGGCCACCGCCCAGAGCGCCTAGACCTTGATTCCGGGCCAGCGCTGGACTACCCGCTGCGGAGTGACGTCGTCCACCATGATCAACTTGTGGCGTCCCGTGGCGCCCGCGACCAGACGAACGGAGCTACGCGAAACGTCCAGTTCCTCGGCCAGAAGCCGAACGAGGGCCGTGTTGGCGGCGCCGCCCACGGCCGGGGCCGAGACTCGGGCCTGTAGAACTCCCTCTTCGGAAACCCCGTCAACCCGATCGGCTCCACCGCGCGGCATAAGGTGCACGGCAAATCGAACCGAGGCGCGGGTGTAATCGTGCGGGCGGTTGTCCGTGTCCATGACGGGCCGATTATGTACCTTCGGCCCGAAGGTCCCGTCCGGCCTGCCCTCGATCCCGCCTACCGGCCTGCCACGGCGCCTGGACGAGCCCCGAATAGGGCCCTACCAACCCGGACGATCGTCGCTCCCTCCTCGACCGCAATCGGGTAGTCATCGGTCATCCCCATCGATAGCCCGGTGCCGAGCGCCCCGACTCGACCTCGCAGGCGCTCCGACAGTTCGCGCAGACGGCTGAAGGTGGACCGAGCCTCCTCAGCTGAGCCGACCAGCCTGCCGACCGTCATCAGTCCGAGCAGGCGCAGATTCCCAAGCTCGGCGAGGGCCTGCAGCTCCGCTTCCAGTGTCTCAGGGCGGAGGCCCGATTTTGCCTCGTCGCGATCGACGTTGACCTGGAGGTATATCCCGAGCCCGCCGGCTGCCCGCCCTGCTTCACCGGCGAGGCGGTCGAGACGTCGCGCCAGATCGACCGAATCGACCGACTCGACGACGTCGAATAGCTCGACCGCGCGACGGGCCTTGTTGGACTGCAGTGGGCCAATCAGATGCCACCGAGCCCCGGCCAGCAGCGGTGCCTTCGACTCAGCCTCCTGGACCCTGTTCTCGCCGAGCAGCGTCAGGCCGGCTGCAACCGCCGCTTCCAGCCGTGTAACAGCCACGGACTTGGAGACAGCCACCAGAGTGACGTCGCCAGGGTCGCGGCCCGTGCGGACGCACGCCGCGGCGATGGTGTCCAGGACTCGCGACCGAGCCGCCCGGAAACCTGCGATCGCGTCAGGGTCCGGAGGTCGGCCCAAGGCGGCGGGGCGCTAGCCCTTATCCTCTTGCGGAGGCCGCCGCAGGAAGCTCGGAATTTCGAGGTCGGCATCGTCGTACAGCGGCCGCGGGTTCTGTCGGTCCGGGCTGGGCCGATGGATCGACGCGGCCTGTACCGGAACCGGCACGGGCTGCCGCTCAGGCGCGCCCGTAGGGCCGTAAGTGCCGGCGAAGCGAGTCGGCGACGAAGCCACCTCGGTGGTGTGAAGCCGCTGTCGATCGAGTTCCTGCAGGAAGTCCACACCCTCGAAGCGAGAGGTGGTAACGACCACCGGCGCCTGCGAGGTGGACTCGCGCCGCGCCGGGTCGTGTTTGCGGCTGGCGTCGAAGCCAGTGGCGATGACGGTGATCAGGATCTCGTCCCCGAGGCGCTCGTCGAAACTGGTGCCGAAGATGATGTTTGCCTCCGGATCCGCTACCGAACGGATCTCCTCGGCCGCCTCAGTAACCTCGAAGAGGCTGAGGTTGGCCGAACCGGCAATGTTGAAGAGGATGCCCTGGGCACCGTTGATGTTTATCTCTAGGAGCGGGCTGGCGATGGCCTGACGCGTGGCGTCGAGTGCACGGCTGTCGCCGCTAGCCCGGCCAATGCCCATCAACGCCGATCCGGCGTCTCTCATGACTGCCCGGACGTCGGCGAAATCCAGGTTGATGAGGCCCGGCACGGTGATGATGTCGCTGATGCCCTGAACGCCTTGACGCAGCACGTCGTCCACAAAGCGGAAGGCCTCCACCATGGAGGTGTTCTTCTGAACGACGTCCCGCAGGCGGTCGTTGGGGATGGTGATCAGCGTATCGACCTTGGCTCGGAGCTCCTCCGCGGCTCGCTCGGCGACGAGCTTGCGACGTGTGCCCTCGAAGGAGAACGGCTTGGTGACGACCCCGATCGTCAACGCGCCCAGGTCCTTGGCGATCTCGGCCACGATCGGAGCGGCCCCAGAGCCAGTGCCGCCACCCAGACCGGCCGTGATGAAGACCATGTCTGAATCGCGCAGGGCGTCCGCGATCTTCTCCGCGTCTTCCTCGGCCGCCCTCTGGCCGACGGAAGCATCGCCGCCAGCGCCAAGACCACGCGTGATCTTGTCGCCGATGCGGATCTTATGAGGGGCGTCCGACTGAAGGAGGGCCTGCGCATCCGTGTTGCAGGCGATGAACTCGACCCCCATCATCTCGGCTCTGATCATGCGATTGACGGCGTTGCTACCGCCGCCCCCAACGCCGATCACTCGGATCAGGGCGAAGTTCTCGGAATCGGACCGTAGCGGCATTCCCTATCCTCCGGTGACTCTCCGGCTGATGCTTGTCGTTCGGTCCGGCCTCCCCCGAGATTAGTAGAGACATCGCGCGTACGGGGCCGGCTCGGATGTCGCCGAGTATACGCCTGCCCGGCGTTTCATGGGCTGCGAACCGCACACCGAACCGTAGTCCCACGAAGGGACTACGAACAACCGTTCATATTTTCGAGGGGGAGGAGCCGTAATCGAGCCCAGGGCCGGTGCGCAGTGTTGAAGACCTGCTCATCCGGCCAGAAAACTGAGCCTCACGGTCCGTGTGGCATTGTCCGAATTGGGGTCCAGCAGGGCGATCGATTGCCAGATACCGAGGGCCAGCCGGCCGCCCAGGACCGGGACAGTCATCGAGGGCGGCGCCACGATAGCCACCAGGTGGTCCGCACCGTGACCCGTCGAGCCATGCCGATGGGTCCATCGATCGTCGCGCGGCAGGAGCCGATCCAGGGCCGCCATGAGGTCGGCGTCCGACCCCGACCCCAACTCCATGACCACGACGCCGGCCGTGGCATGGGGCACGAAGACCACGAGCAGGCCGTCGCCCTCGCCGGCCACGAATTGGGCGCAGGCTTCGGTCAGATCCACCAGGCCCCGGCGGTGGCCCGTCTGGATCGTCAGTTCGGTGGTCTTCACGCGTCGAAGCGAGGGCCGAGGCCAGGCGTGAGTTTCAGCTTGCTGTTTACGGGAAGAGGTTGCGCAGGGCGTCGCGGACGCGCGACGGCAGGCCGCCGGCCGGGGCCGACTCGAAACGCTGAGTCTCACCGTTCTCGAGGTTCTTGGCACCCCAGTAAAGCAAGCCGATGGCCGTGCTGTAGGCCGGGTTCATGATGTTGTCCGTCAGTCCGCCGACACCACTCGGGCCGGCCACCCGGACGGGCATGTCCAGCACTTCGCGACCGAGCGCAGCTGCGCCCGCCAGCTGAGCTGCGCCGCCGGTGAGCACAACGCCGGCCGGGAGCTGCCCCTCGCCAGCGGCTCGGATTTCAGCCCCCAACATCTCGAAAATCTCGCGCATTCGCGCTTCTATGATCTGACAGACTTCGAGTCGGCTAACGGTCCGTCCGGCCGGCTCGCCCAGCATCGAAACGCTGATGCGTTCGTCCGGAGCGACGGTCGAGAGATCGCACGTGCCGTTCTGGATCTTGAGATCCTCGGCTACCTGAAGGCTGGTCTTGAGCCCGATGGCCAGGTCGTTTGTTACGTTGTTGCCGCCGACCGGAAGCACAGCAGTCTTGAAGGGCGAGCCATCCAGGAAGAGGGCGAGGTCGATTGTGCCCGCCCCGATGTCGGCCACCGCCACGCCCAGGTCGCGCTCGGTCTCCGAGAGCACCGATTCGGCCGAGGCTAGCGAGCCGGCCACCAACTCGTCGATCCTTACGTTGGAGGCCTGGACGCACTTGGCCAGGTTCCGGACCGCAGTAGCGGCCGCGGTCACGATATGGGTCTCGATTTCGAGCCGGACGGCGCTCATACCGAGCGGATCTTTGACGCCCTCCTGGCCGTCCACGATGAAGCCCCGCGGCAGGACATGAAGGACTTCGCGATTCGAGGGAATCGAGACGGCCCGTGCCACTTCCAGAGCGCGCCCGATGTCTTCGCGAGTGACTTCGCGCTGATGGCCGCTCACTGCCACGGCGCCGCGCGAGTTCTGGCTTTCAACCTGCTGGCCGCCGACGCCAACGAACGCCCGATCGATCTGGTAGCCGGACAGCCGCTCCGCATGATCGACTGCGCCGGTGATCGAGCGGACAGTCTGGTCGATATTGACCACGACCCCCTTCTTCAGGCCGCTAGCAGGAACAGAGCCCTTGCCCACGATCGTCAGGGTGCCATCACGAGCCACCTCACCGATCAGAGCGCAGACCTTGCTGGTGCCGACGTCGATTCCGACGAGCACTGCTTCGCGTTCCACTCGCTCTCGTCCTCGGTGCTGCCTCGACCGCGAGGCGTTGTCTGCGTGGACCGGCTACCGGCGTCGTTGGCGAACTCGCTTTTCCATGTCAAGGCTACCCGACCCGAGGGAGAGCCATCAACCCGCGCCTGCACGCCGGGCGCCTAGCGCGGCAGATACGTGCTCAAGTGGTCGGAGCTGATGTCGGACACGAGGAAGACCCAGAAGACCTTGGCCTCGCCAAACTGCGCCAGCATCGACCCCAAAACCCGAACCTGCTCAGGTATAACCGCGACTTTCCGAACGTTGGGAGCGTAGAAGCCGAATTGGGCTACCCAGCCGGTAGGCACGGAGCTAAGGGTGAGACCGTGGTCGTCGTCGAGGACCACGGCCAGGCCCGAAGCCGTGCTGCCCACGTCGGCCGGCGTCAGGCTCGCCAGGCGGTAGCCTGCGTCCAGGTTGACAGCGTCGATCACGCCGCCCAGACGCAGGCCGGCATCAGCCGCGCGACGGTCGTAGACGATGGCCAGCGCCAGCGCGTGCGGACCGGAGGCGGCGTCCGAACCCGCTGTGGGAGCGGCCGCCAGCGACGGTACGATCGACGGGTTCGGCGTCGGCGTTGGCGGGCCGGCCGGTGACGGTCTTGCGGACGGCGGCGGGCTGACCTTTACGCCCGGCTTGGTGGGTGTCGCCTTGGGGTTGCGGGTCGGTGTCGTCGAAGGCTTGGGAGTGGGGGTCGGCTTGGGTGTGAGAGTCGCGCTCGGGCGCCCGGAATCGCCCGAGGTGGCGATGGAGGCGGCCGCCCCAGGCGTGGTGGTCGCGCCGGAGTCCGGCGACGTGGTCGGTAGGGGTCCTGCGCTCGAAACGATCGGGTTGCCGGCTGAGTCGACCTGACCGAACAGCAATCCTTCCTGGTCGACGACGAAATGCGCTTCGCCGATGACCCAGACCAGCTTGGGCTCCCGCTCGACGATGTCGACGATCACGGTCGAGGGCAGGCGAACCTGCACGCTGGCCGACTTCACCGCCGGCAGCCGGACGAGTTCGGCAGCGGCTCGGTCAGTCGCCAATCGGAACAGGTTGGGCGCACCGTCCATGCCGACGATCTTGCGGATGATCGACTCGCTGGTAAACCTGGCGCCGTGAATCTCCAAGACGCGGCCCGAGAAGGGCGACGCAGAGATCAGGCCGGCGATGCCGAACAAACAGACGGCCATGAGGAACGCGGCCACGATCTGAACCGATCGCAGACGGCGGGGCTCGCGTTTCGCCGGGGTACGCCGGACTTGGGACCCGGAACGGCGGTTTGGGAGGCCGCGGCTGACCATGCCTGCCTCAGCGCGGAAGATCGGCTGTGGTCAGCCGCTGCCGGACGCGGCCGGAATGGCGCTGCACGGCCAGGTCGACGACCTTGAGGCAGACGGCCGCAAAGCCGCCGAGGCCGGCGGCCGCCAGCTGCGGAAATAGACTGATCGGTGTGAACCCCGGGATTGTGTTGATTTCGTTGAGGTAGAGCTTCTCGCCAACCAGCAGGAAGTCGACCCGGGCGAAGCCCTCGCAGCCGATGGCGCGATAGGCATCAATCGCGGTCTGGCGGATTCGCCGGCCCAAGGCGTCGTCGATCTGAGCGTGGATCGTGGTCTCCGATACGCCGGCGCTGTACTTGGCCACGTAGTCGTAGAACTCGCGGCCGGGGAATACCTCACCCGGCCCAAAGGCCTCCAGAGACTGCGGCTCGTTGCCGACGACCGCCACCTCGAGTTCGCGGGGATGGTCGAGGTAGCGCTCGATGAGGACAAGCGTGTCGTAGCGGAAGGCCTCATCCAGGGTCCGGCTCCGTTCCGCAGGCGAATGGGCGATCGCCATCCCGACTGAGGAGCCCATCCGCGCAGGCTTGACCATCAGACGCCGCTCGTCCACGCGTTCGGAGAAGGCAGCGAGTTTGTCCAGGACGCCCTCGCGATCGCGAGCCCAACTGCTGGCCGCGACCTCCTCCCACTCGACGACCTCGATACCGAGGCCGCGAACCAGGCGCTTGTACAACGCCTTGTCCATCCCAACGGCGGAGGCTGCCACTCCGGCGCCGGCGTACGGCAGGTCGTAGGCCTCGAGCAGGGCCTGGACCGTTCCGTCTTCACCAAACGGGCCGTGGAGAGCCGGAAAGACGACGGGCAGCGGACTGCGAGCGGCCATGTCCTCGAGAGCCCGGCTGGGGCTGCGCGGCCCAGACGCGCCGACGGCGCGAGGGTCGTCGAAAGCGCCCGGGCGCGGACGGCCGTGCGAGGCCGTCGCAGGGACCGACCACCAGCCGCCGAACAGGTCGATGTAGATGCGTTCGACCGAGAGGCCAGCCTCGGACAGCGCGTCTGCGATTGCCCAGCCCGAGACGACGGACACGTCATGCTCTGCCGAAGGACCGCCAAGCAGGACCACGACTTGGTGCCCGGTCTGCGGGTCGGCTTGCGCCTGGCCGGCTTTGCCCGCCGTAGATGTGGCCTCCGAGGCCGCCCTGCCGCCCGCCGTGGCCCCCTCGGTCGTCTCGATCAGCCGGCTCCGCTCGCCTGTCATGCCACCTCCTGCTGCCAGTTGGACCAGTCCCCGATGAATTGGACCTCATATGCGAGATCTATGCCGAACCGCCCTCCGACCTCCGCCCGTGCCAACTCGGCCAGGCGTCGGATATCGGCGGCGGTCGCGCCGCCCGCGTTGACGATGAAGTTCGCGTGCTTCTCGCTTATCTGGGCCCCGCCGCTACGAGCCCCCTTGAGCCCGCAGGCGTCGATCAAGCGGCCCGCCGAGTCGCCCGGTGGGTTGCGGAAGACACTGCCCGCACTCGGCTGAGAAAGGGGCTGGTGCTCCTGGCGCCAGCGATGTATCTCCGCAAGCCTGGCCTTGATTGTCGTGGGATCTGCGCGGGATAGACGGAATGTGGCGCTCAAGACCACCTCGGCGACTCCGCCAGTCGCGCCCACCTGGACCCTCTCGTCGACTCTGGGTGCCGCGCTCCCAGCCCCCGTCGAATGCTTAAGGCGGCTGTCCCTGTACCCGAGGCCGAGCTGGGCCGCAGGCTCTACGACCTCCGTCCCGTCCGCGCGCAACACCGTGACCGACTCCAGGACCGCAGCCACATCCGAGCCGTGGGCCCCGGCGTTGGCCCAGACTGCGCCGCCGACCGTGCCCGGAATCGCCAACCCGAACTCCAGGCCGGAGAGTCCAGCGTGCTGCGCCAGCGTCGCTGCCCGCGCCAGTGGCAAGCCTGCCTCGGCCATCAGGCGCTCAGTGTCGAACCGCGCGCCCTCGGCCCGATTGAGGATGACCAGGCCGCGCAGACCGGCATCGGCAACAACCACGTCGCTGCCGCGCCCCAATACGAGACACGGCAGACCGGCCGCACGAGAGAACCGAACGAGGGCCGCGAGCGAAGCCACATCCGTAGCCACGGCCATCAGATCGGCCGGGCCGCCGACCCGCATCGTAGTGTGCTTGGCGAGAGGTACGTTCAAGAGCGGGCGGATGCCCGTGGCATGCTCCAGCTTCACGGCCATGGCCGCTGTCGCGGCATCTCGGGCCGGGCCCTGCGCACCGGCTCCCCCGGCGTGGCCATTCACCCCGCCACCCCGCGAGACATGGCCTCCAGCCGGGCCGGGGCCGGCAGAGGCCGCCCTTCGGCGGCGGCCATTACCAGCTCCGCGACTGCGTCCGCGGCACCCGGCCGGGCCAGAGAGCGGGCCGCCGCGGCCATTTCGCCGTGGGTCCTGGCGTCGTCGAGCATGGCGGCAGCGGCCAGCAAGGCCGCGGCGTCGAAATCGGCGTCCTCCACCAGCCGTGCGGCGCCGGACCGGACCATTTCCTCGGCGTTGCGGTGCTGATGCCCGGCCGCGTGCGGGTACGGCACCACGACCATCGGCAGCCCAAAGGCCGCTACTTCAGCCAGGGTGGAGGACCCCGCCCGACCGACAACCAGGTCGGCGGCCGCAAGGGCGAGCGTCATTTCGTCCGCCAGGAATCGCTCCGGGCCGTATCGCTCGCGGAGCGACTCGGGCAGCGCGGCTCTCCCAGCCAGCGCCTCGTCGTAGCCGGCATCGCCGGTGACGTGGATGACCCGAACCCGTTCCACGAGTCGCGGCAGGGCCTCTGCCACCGCCGCGTTGAAGCGTCGGACTGCCTGGGAGCCGCCGAAGATCAGCAGGAGTTTCTCGCCGGCCGCGACTCCGAGGGCCGTCCGGGCATCAACCCGGCTCACACTCCGAGGGTCTCGGATCGGCGTGCCCGTGACGAAACATGGCCGCTTCCTTCCGGCAAGGGAAAGGCAGGTCGAATCGAAGGTAACCGCGAGGCTGCCAGCCAGGCGTGCCGTGGCGCGCACGCTTCGACCGGGCACGACATTGCCGTCCCACATGACCACCGGAATCCTGAGAACCGAGGCCGCCACAAGGACCGGCAAGGCAACGTAGCCGCCGGTCGTGAAGATCGCGGCCGGACGCCGCAAGACGAGCAGCAACATAGCCTGGGGCACCGAGAGCGAGAGCCGGATTGGGTCGAGGACGACATGTATGTCCAGGTCAACAGATCTCAGGGAGCGCACGAGCAGCCGCCGGAACGGTATCCCGGTTCCGGGGAGCACCTGGGCCTCGAGGCCCCGATGGCCTCCAATCCAGCTCAGGACTGGCGCGTTGGACCTAGCCTGAAGCGATCGGGCCACGGCGAGAGCCGGGTATATATGTCCCCCCGTACCCCCGCCCACTATCAGAAGTCGCACTACTCCAACCTCGTTCAACCGTCTCACGAGAGACGGAGAGCAGGATCCCAACGGCGGCCAGACTAACGGTCAGAGATGAGCCGCCGGCCGAAACGAACGGCAGGGTGATGCCGGTAACCGGGACCACGGCAACGACAACGCCGATGTTGATCAGCGCCTGGAAGCATATCCAAGCCGTGATGCCAGTTGCCATGAGCCCGCCGAATGTGTCGGGAGCCCGAATGGCAGTCCTCATTCCAGCGTAAGTGAAGGCGATGAAGAGGCCGATGACGACCGCGCCGCCGACCAGCCCCATCTCCTGAGCGATGACCGAGAATATGAAGTCGTTTACGTTCTGCGGAACCCAGATCGGGTCGTTGCCGAGGCCAGTTCCGAAGAGACCACCGGCGCTGAGAGCCTCCAATCCCTGGACCGTTTGGTAGCCGCTGCCGGCTGCGTGCGCCCATGGATCGAACAGGGTCTGGATGCGTTGTAGCGGGTAGCTTCCCGCCAATACGACCAGCGTGCCACCGCCGATACCTGCCAGCCCGGCGAGAACCAGGTGGAAGTAGTTCGCTCCGGCGACAAAGTACAGCGAGAAAGCGATTAGTACGATGACGCTGGTCGTCCCCAGGTCTGGCTCGCGGACGACCAGGAGCAGAAACGGGATGACGATGATGGCGAAGGGCACGGACCCCTTCCAGAAGCTGCGGATGCCCTTCCCGCGCGTGGCCAGCCAATGGGATAGGTATACCACCAGAGCGAGCTTAGCCACCTCGGCGGGATGGATGTCCGGGAGAAACGGGCCCATGTGGAGCCAGCGGGCCGATCCATTGACCGAAACGACCAGCCCTTTGAGTGGCCCAGGCAGGGGCACGAGAACGATCAGAAGCAGGACCAGGGCCAGGACGGCCAGCGGAACGCTGGCAATCCGGAGGTAGCGGTAATCGATCCTCATCAGGACAAACATCGCGCCAATACCCAGCAGTCCCGCCAGGACCTGTGGCGCGACCAGCTGGAAGGTGTTCTGGCTGAGTCGGTATGACGGGATGGCAGACGCGGAGTAGACCATCAGGATGCCAATGGCCGAGAGTGCCATCACCGTTACCAGAATGATGTAGTCGGGCTCGTGGGCCTCGCGCGTGAAGGCGCTCGGATTCTCCAGAATGCTGGTCTGGCTACGACTGGCCTCACTCGGTCGACTCGGACCGCTGATCCGGCGGACCCGCTCGCGGCCCAGCGCCTGATCCTCGCGGTCCCAACGGTAGCGGCTTCTCATCCGTGGGCCTCCGCGCCCCGTTTTCTTTCGGTCAGGGCGGACACAGCCTCCCTGAAGGCGCGTCCACGCGCTGCGTAGTCCACGAACATATCGAAGCTGGCCGCGGCAGGGCTCATCAACACGGTCGCGAACCGACCAGGATTGGAGGCGCCGGCCCGGGCCTGCAGCTCGCGAGCTATCTCGTCGGCGCGGGTCACAGCTTCTGCGAGCGTGCCCGCCATTTCGACTCGGGCCAGCCCGCTGGCGCGAAACATTGCCGCCAGGGTCGGCCCTGACTCGCCGATCAGGACCGCCGCATCTGCCCGCTCCGCGGCTACTGGACCGAGCCCGGACATGTCGATGCCCTTGTCGCGGCCTCCGGCGATCAGGATCAGGGGCCGGGGGAAGGAGCGAAGAGCGGCCATGACAGCGTCCGGCTGCGTGGCCTGGGAATCGTTGATGAAACGAACGCCATCGACGACCGCGACCTGCTCGAGGCGATGCTCGACACCGGTGAAGGCCCGCGCGGCACTCCGAATCGCGTCCGGGGCCAGGCCAAAGAGGAGGGCCGTGGCCACTGCCGCCATGGCATTTGAGACGTTGTGATCGCCGGGAATGGCCAGCTCATCAACCGGCATGATGCGGCCGCTTGAACCCACACCGGCGGCCCCACCGCCCGCGACCGCCAGCCGCTGAACGCCACGGGTCACCATCCAGCCGTCCTCGAGGCCGATTCCGACAGATTCCGGGAGCCCGCGGCGATACGTCACGACGGGCGCGGTTCGCAACTGAGCGTAGCCGGCCACGACCGGATCATCGGCGTTCAGGACCAGGGCGCCGTGGGGGTCAACCAGTTCGGCCAGCCGGCGCTTCACCCGGCGGTACGCCTCGAGGGAGCCATGGCGGTCGAGGTGGTCGGACGTGACGTTGGTGTAGAGCCCGACCGTGGTCCCGCGTGAGAGGGTCGGCAGCTGGAGCTCGGACAGCTCGATGACAACTCGATGCCCAGGGGTCAGTTCGGGCAGGCGCTCCACGAGCGGGACGCCGATGTTGCCGCCCAGGATGACCGGGTGGGCCGGATCGCTCGCGAGCAGCGCGGCCGTCAGAGACGAAGTCGTGGTCTTGCCCTTGGTGCCCGTGACGCCGATCGTAGGGCAAGGGCACAGCCGCAGAACCAGGTCCGGCTCGCTGACCAGGGCGGGGGCCCCGAGCGGGTCGGCTCGGTGCGCGTCCACGACTGCCCGAAGGGCCACCCGCAGGCGCGGCTCGGCCGTGGGGAAGTCGGGGTTGATACTGGGCGAAGTCGCGAGCAGGTCAGCTTGGGCCCAGGTGGTCGCCGGATCGATCTCCGGGCCGAGTCGCAGAGCAACCGCTCGATCGCCGAGCGAATCGATCGCCTCCGTAAGTTCGCTGGCCGGCCGGCCGTCGTAAACCGTGACGCGAGCCCCGGCGTCGGCAAAGAAGCGGGCCAGAGCTACGCCGCTCCGCGCAAGCCCCAGGACCGTGACTGATCGGCCCTCTAGGACGCCCTCGCGAACTCCGGTCGCCGACAGTCGATCGAGATCGACGACCCGCCGCGCCACAGCTACTTGGGAATGGAGGCGACGAAGAGTGTCACCCCCATCATTCCGGCGAGCGCGCCCACGATCCAGAAGCGCATGGTGATCTTCTCCTCGTCCCAGCCACCCAGCTCGAAGTGATGGTGCAGCGGGGCCATCCGGAATATGCGCTTGCCGCGCAGTTTGTAGCTCCCCACCTGGATGATGTCCGACGCCGCCTCCATCACAAAGATAATGCCGATGAGCGGCAGGATCAGGACTTGCCCGGTCATGAGCGCCGTGACCGCCAGCATGCCACCGAGCGACAACGCGCCGGAATCGCCCATGAACACCTGCGCTGGGTGAACGTTGAACCACAGGAAGCCCATGAGCGCGCCGATGACGATGGCGTTGACCATGGCCAGGTTTGGCTGAAGGGGCTGGTTGAGCAGGGCGATGATCAGGAAGCTGATGAAGGCGAAGACGAGCGTGCCGCCGGCCAGGCCATCGAGGCCATCCGTCAGATTGACGCCGTTGCTGCAGCCGACGATGGCGATGACGGCCACCACGATGAAGACGATGGCCCCGAGTTCCACGCTGTGGCCTACGAAGGGGATCGGGATCTGGGTCGTGTCGACGCGGTCGCCGAGGAACGGAACGCGGAGGCCGTTGAAACCAAAGTGGTTCTGGACATAGACCGCGACGGCGATCGCAACCACCAGCTGCCATAGGATCTTGTGACGGCCACGAATGCCGATGCCGGTTCGGGCGTTGAGGTAGTCATCGACCGCGCCCAGGGCCCCTACGAGCGCCAGAACGAACAGCGGCGAGTATGTCGAGGCGTCATAGGCGTTGAAGACGGTGGCGAGGGCCAGGACGACGAACACGATCAAGACGCCGCCCATCGTCGGCGTTCCCTGTTTGACTAGGTGGGTGTCAGGTCCGTCTTGACGTATCTGCTTGCCCATGCCGAGCCAGCGCAGGAGACGCAGGAACGGGGGCATGAGAATTACCATGCAGGCGAAAGCGAGCAGCAGTCCCTGGATGAACTCGACTCCGTGTTCTCTCACGACACCTCCTGACCAGGCGGGCCCACCCCTCCATCTGCGTCGCCACCGGCAGTCCAGCCCCCGAAACGTGCTTGCAGGGCCTCAACAACTAGCTCGAGCGCCGCGCCGCGCGACCCCTTGACCAGGACGGTATCCCCCTGGCGGAGGCGCTTTCGAAGGACCGCCATGGCGGCCTCGCGGTCCGGGACCAGTACGACCCTATCACCGATCGCCGCCGCTCCCGCGGCAATGCCACTTGCTGCGCCCCCAATGATGATGAGCTCATCGACTGACCGAGCGGCCGCCGAGCCAACCTCACGGTGGCCACGCTCATGCGCCTCTCCGAGCTCCCGCATCTCACCCAGAACCGCGACATGGCGGCCGGGCAGACTCGAGAGTAGCTCCAGCGCCGCGAGCATCGAGGCCGGCGAGGCATTGTACGTGTCATCGAGGATGGTCAGGCCGCGGAGTCGGACTATCTGATCGCGGTGGGCGGCCTGCCAGCCCTGGCGGAGACCGGCCGCGATCAAGTCCAGATCCAGCCGAGCCGCCACTCCGACAGCCGCCGCGGCAAGTCCGTTGTGGACGCCGTGGCGGCCCAGGACCGGGGTCGCTACAGGCAGGACGCCATTCGGCGTCACGAGGGTGAAGGCCATGCCATCGAGCCCGGCCGAGGCAACATCCTCGGCTCGGACGTCCGCCTCGGGCGAGAAGCCGTAGGTGAGGACCCGGGCGGCAGTCCGCGTCCGCAACCGCACGACGCGGGGATCGTCGGCATTGAGGACCGCCGTCCCGTCGGCGGGCAGCGCCTCAACGAGTTCCGCCTTTGCCTCTGCGACTGCCTCGATGCTGCCGATGCGCGCGAGATGAACCTCGCGTATGGCCGTGACGACGCCGATGCGGGGCCTGGCGATGGCTGCCAGCTGGGCGATCTCACCGCCCACGTACATGCCCATCTCAAGGACCGCGGCTTCGTGCTGTGGGCCTAAGCGCAGCACCGTCAGCGGCAGGCCGATCTCGTTGTTGGCGTTGCCCTCGCTCTTGAGAGTGGCGTAGCGCTGCGCAAGGACGGCCGCGATCGCCTCCTTCGTCGAGGTCTTGGCGATGCTGCCAGTGACACCAACGACCAGCGGCGAGAAGCGGTTGCGCCACGATGCGGCCACGGCGTGTAGCCCCAGCAGCGTGTCTGGCACGGCCACAATCGCCACTTCGGCGAGGGCCGCTGCAGCCGCCACGGCCGAGAGACCCGAATCGGCCTCCGGGCCATTCCCCACCAGGAGAGCGGCCGCGCCGGCGGCTACGGCCGCGCCGAGGAAGCGGTGGCCGTCGGTCGACTCGCCCGGCAGGGCGACGAAGAGACCGCCAGGCTCGATGAGACGCGAGTCGACGGCCGCACATCTGACGGGGCGGCCGGACGGGCGGAGAAGGCGCCCACCGGTGATTTCGGCTATCTCGATGGCGGTCAGGGCAGGCGGCCCGACTCCGGGCCGAAGCTCCCACGGGCGGGTGTCGGTCACGCCCTCAGTGTCGCACAGCCATGGGCGACCGGTGCGAGACTGGGCCATCGCCTCACCCCAGGGACTTGGCTTTCTTCCCGCCCGGTGCGGCGGGGCCGGTCTTGGTGGGCTGGATCTTGAGCGTCACGACGGCGTCGGTCGCTACTCGGCGGAACAGCTCTGTCGACTGTACCGGCATGGCCAGGACGCCCTGGCCGATCTTTGTTGGCTTGCCCTCGTATATCACCACGCCGATCGTGACGTCGGGCGAGCTGTGGCCTACCCAGCCATAGAAGCTGTAGTTGTAGACATTGTCGATCCAAGCCCCCTTGCCGTGATCCAGGGCGGGATCCCAGATCTGGGCCGTGCCGGTCTTGCCGCCAACGTAGTAGTCCGGGATGTAGGTCGCCTGGTCGTACGACGGAACGGCCGTGACGACGTGCTGCATCAGCCCGACGAGGGAAGTGGACAGGCTCGAACTAATGACCTGCGTCTGCGGCGGCGAAGACAGCGCGGCGCCTGCGCCAGGATCGAGGTCGGCGACGTGAGGTTTGATCTGGCGGCCGCCGTTGGCCATTTCGGAGTAGGCCTTGATAATCTGGATGGGCGGCACCGCTACGCCCTGGCCGAATGAAGCGTTCGCGAGGTCGATCTGGCGCCAGGGCGTCTGCGCCGGGTCGCGGACCCAGTCGCTGCCGCTGATCTCGCCGGCGAGATCGATGCCGGTCTTGTGGCCGATTCCGTACGTCTGCCAGGTCTGATACAGGGTCGCCGCGGCCGCGTCGTTCGTCTTGCCCAGGCGGAAGGCGACCTGCGAGACGCCCACGTTTCGAGACCACGCGACGATGTCGGCGAAGGTCATCCAACCCTTTGCCTTGCGGTCGGCATCGGCAACTTCTTGTCCCCCGGGGAGCTTCAGGATGCCGTAGTCGTTGATCTTGGTCGTCAAAGACGTCGTCTTGGTCTGGAGAGCGGCGGAGGCAGTTAGCATCTTGAAGACGGAACCGGGCTCGTAGACCTCACTGATGATCGGATCCATGAATAGCGAAGGGTTCTGCGTGGCAACGACCTGGTAGAGGTTGGCGTCGTATGACGGGTAGCTTGCCTCGGCCAGGACGGCGCCCGTCTTGGGATCCATGACGATGGCTGAGACGGCCGTCGCCTTGTCGGCTGCCCACGTCGAAAAGACCTCCTGCTCGATTTGGAGCTGGAGGCCGACGTCGATCGTCGTCCGGATGTCCTCGCCCGGAGACCCCGGATCGATGACTCTCGTGCCAGCCGGGCCGGGCCTATACGGATCGACCTCTAGCTGCTCCGGCTTCCCGGCGAGCAACGAGTCGTACTGCTGCTCCAGGCCGTACTGGCCCTTGCCACCGGCGTTGACGAATCCCAAGAGATGGGCCGCCATCGAGGTGCGCGGTGCGCCGCCGCCCTGGGGGTAGACGCGGACCGGGGTGGGCTCAAGGGTGATCGCGCCGAAGGCGCCGTTGGCCTGCGCATCTGCGATCTCCTTGCCCACGTCCGCATCGACGTTGGCGACCAGGGGGACGTAGTAGCCAGTGCCCGTCATTGCCTTGCGGAAGGCGGTGTCCGTGGCGCCAGTCAGTTCGAGGTAGTCGACCAGGGCCTCAGTGTCGCGCTTGCGCTCGGTGCCGCTGATGCTGTGGAGGTCGGCAACGATGCGATAGCGGTTGACCGTTTGCGCCAGGACGATGGTGCCGGTCCGGTCGTAGATGGTGCCGCGCCTGGCCGGCACGGTCAAATGGGTCTTCTGGGTCTGGTCGGCCAGAGACCCCAACTGCTGGTGCTGGTTGATCTGCCAGTAAGCCAGCCGTATCGTCATGCCGCTGGACAACAGCACCAGCACCGCAAACAGGAGCAGAAGACGGCCCTTAGAATCAGTCCGGCCGAGCATGGAAGGCTGCTACCTCAGCGCGCCGGGATGACGATCGGGGCGGGCAGTTGCGTCAGACCACCAGCGATAGCCTGTCGGCGAATGCTGGACTCCCTGCCAAACCGGCCGATGTCAGAAAGATCCTGCTGATGCTGGTTCTGGAGTTGTCGCCACTCGGCGTTGAACTGGCCAATGTCATACCCAGAGGCGGAGACGCGAACAGTCTGCACGAGTGAGAAGAAGCTCAGCAGGAAGGCCACGACGATCAGGCCGATGGCCACGCCGAAGAAGCGCGGCCGCTTGCGAGCACGCAGTGTGATGCGCGACGAGCGGCGAGAAAGCGCCGGAGCCTGGGGGCGCAGGAGGGGGGCCTCCAGGCGGCGGCGCGGCAAGAACGCTGAACGCGGGCGTGCACCCTCGTAGACGGCCATCAGTTGATACCCCGGGCAACCAGGCAATTACCGGCGTCGGCGCGGCCAAGCCGATCCGACCCGAATAGATCCCCGGTTTCGACAATCTCGCGGCCTTCCAGCCAGCCGAGGAGGCCGACAGGGCGCTCGGTCCGCTCATGCAACTCGTGCTGGCGCCGACCATATGTGCGCCGACGGCTGGCCTGGTGGTGCTTGCTCATCGGTTCCTCCTTTCTCGTTGGGCTAGGCGGCAACGCGCTCGGCGGCCCGTAGCCGGGCGCTTCGACAGCGTGGATTAGCTGAGATCTCCTCAACGCTCGGCGGGCGCGACTTGCCCAGCAAACGCAGACGGGGCAGGCGGCCGCAGACGCAAATCGGCACCTCAGGCGGGCAGATGCAACCTCGCTGCTCGGCAGCCATGAAGCGCTTGACGATGCGGTCCTCCAGGGAGTGGTAGCTCAGGACCACTAGACGTCCGCCTGGCCGGAGCAACACCAGCGAGGCGGCCAGGCCGGCTTCCAGGTTCGTCAGCTCGTCGTTGACGGCGATCCGGAGGGCCTGGAAAACCCGCGTGGCCGGGTGTATACGGCGTCCCTTTGACGTCGGCACGGCCCGCTCCACAAGCGCCGCGAGCTGCTCGGCCGTCACCACCGGTGTGTGGCTCCGGCTCTCGACGATCGTGCGTGCGATTCGTCCGGCGAACGGCTCCTCCCCGTACCGACGGAAGAGCGCCGCCAGTTCGCCGGCCTCCATCGTCGCCAGCAGGTCGGCAGCGGGACGGCCCCGGCCGGTGTCGAAACGCATGTCCAGACGTCCGCCGGCCCGGAACCCGAAGCCCCGCTCCACGTCGACGAGCTGGTAGCTCGACAGACCAAGATCCAGGAAGAGGCCATCGACCTGGCGGAAGCCCGCCTCCGGCGCCACTTCGGCCAGCTGCCCGAAGTTTGTCTGACGCAAAACGACACGATCCCCGAAACGGGCCAGGCGCCGGGCACTCCTGGCGATGGCCGCCCCATCGGCGTCCAGTCCGAGGAGACGGCCGTCGGGGGCCGATGCCTCCAGGATCCGCTCTGCGTGGCCGGCTCCACCGAGGGTGGCGTCGATCTGGAGGCTGCCTGGACGCGGGGCGAGAATCTCAACGACCTCGCCTGCCATCACCGGCAGGTGCCCTACCTCCCGTTCGGCGCCCCCCTCGAGGGAGCCGTCGGCGGTGATACCACCGGCTGCTGCGTCGAGCGGGTCCTTGAAAGTCATATCGGCTACCTACAGCCCGAGGCCGGTCAGCTGGCTCGCCAGCGCGTCGGCCGAGTCGAAGCCCTTCTGGAATGAGGACCACCGATCGGGAGCCCAGACTTCGACGTGATCCCATGCCCCGACCACGACTGCATCGCCGGCCAGACCGGCCCAATCGCGAATAGCGGCCGGCAGGACTATGCGACCCTGGCTGTCGCGCTCGACCTCGAAGGCACTGGACGCGAGGAAACGCGAGACGGCCCGGGCCTTCTCATCGGCCAACGGCAGAACGGAAACCTTTGCGGCCAGGGCCTCGAAGGCGGGCCGCGGAAACAGCGCGGCGCAGCCGTCGACCCACCGGATCACCACCGCACCCTCTTCGAGTTGCAGGCGGAAACGGGCCGGAATGGCTACCCGACCCTTCGCGTCCACCGCATGCCTGTACTCGCCGGTGAACATCTTCCAATCGCCTGTCTGCTCAGTCCGCGGATATGGCCGCGAGTCCATGTCTGCGGCTGGTGGTGAGTGGCCTTCGCTGGGTCCATTCCCCACCGGAGGTCTCTGGGCTGGGGCGGTATCGCCGCCTTCACCCACTTATCACCACTTATCGCCACTTCGCGGATCATACACCCACTTTGGGCGTCGTCAACGGACGTATCAAAGCGGCTCGGACGACGGTCGGAGTGAGGCTAGTGCCTCGGATCCGGATCGGGTCCGGCGCTAGACTCAGGCGGGCGTCTGGAGCCATCCGGCTGTCAGCCGGGTTGTGGATAGGGCGAATGGGCCACCCGGAGGAGTGACATGCGGATCCTGGCCTTGAGACCAGTGTGGAGGGCGTCAGCTCAAGCCAGTTCACACGCGAGATCGCAGCCGCGGAGGCGCGGCGGGCTTGGGATCTCCATCAGGCCGGAACGATTCGAGAGCTCTACTTCCGGGCCGATTTTCCCGCCGCCGTGCTCGTGCTCGAATGCGCAGATGTGGTCCAGGCGCAAATGGCCCTGGCCTCGCTACCGATGGTAGCGGCCGGGCTGATCAGGTTCGAGGTAGTACCGCTGCGGGCCTATCCCGGGTTTGCGCGGCTGTTCGGCGCTACCGAGCAGGCGTGACGCACGGCAGCGCGCTGACCGGTCCCGGGATGTAGAGCGCCACCCAGGCAGACAGCTCGCAGCTGAGTTCCTCGGCCAGTTGCGGGCCGGCTCCGTGGCGCTCATAGGACTGCCTGAAGGCGGTCACGATTCTGATCAGATCGACTCGGGCTTGGCCATTCCACTCCAGGGCGGGGCACATGCCGCGAAGATGGCAGTCCTCCTCCTCCGAAAAGTGGCGAACGGAGTAGTCGCCGAAGTCGCGCAGAGCCCTCTCCACGATCGATCGGTCGCTGCCGCTCTCGATCGTAGCCAGCAGGGCGTCTGCTCGCTCCACAATGGCGCGACGCTGCGAATCCAGCGCTGGGGCGCCTATCTCCATGCTGGGTTGCCACCCGATCGACATTCCGCAGGCTCCTTCGCTCGTTCAGGCCGCCGTCAGCGGCCTGCTGCTATGACGCCTCACGAGCACGTCCGTCAGACAGTGCCATTGGGCCCACGGAGTGATGACCTGACCACTACCTGTGGCTCCGAGAGGGTAGGCCGCCTATGGACTACACCTCAACCTGACGGCCTTCTATGCCGCCCAGCGCGGACGTTCGGCTGACTGACTCGCTGGCAGGTCCACGGGGCCGACGTACCCCTCGCCGCTCTGAGCGGTCCTGAATCGACCCGCAAGGGTCTCCAACGATCCAGCCATGGTGGCCAGGGTCGAGGCCGAGGCAACGACTTCCTCCGCCTGACCGGACATCTCCTCGGTCGCGGCGGAGACCTCCTCGGCTGAGGCCGAGTTCTCCTCGCTGATGGCCGCAATCGACTCGACTGCTCGTGCGACCTGCTCGGCGCTGCCTGACATCGACTCCGCGGCCGCATTCGTCTCCTGGGCGATGGCGGCGATTGCGTCGGACGCCGAAACCAGGCCGGCGCTCGACGACTGCATGTCCTCCATTGCCCTGACGATGCGGCTGACGGCCGCGTTCGAGGATCCGACTGCCGACGCGATCTCATCGAGGGCGGCGCCCGACCTGAACGCCAGCTCCGTTCCGGACTCGACCTCACGCGCGCCGGCCTGCATGGCCGAGACGGCCTCGGCGGTGCCCGACTGGACCTCGCCGATCAGAGCCGCAATCTCCTTGGTGGCGCGCGACGAGCGCTCGGCGAGCTTACGCACCTCGTCCGCGACCACGGCAAAGCCCTTGCCCTGCTCGCCCGCTCGGGCCGCCTCGATGGCGGCGTTCAACGCCAGCAGGTTTGTCTGTTCGGCGATGTCGTCGATCGTCTCGACAATGGCCCCAATCTGCCCGCCCTTGGCGCCAAGCTCGGTCACCTTGACGGACGCCTGCTCGACTGTCTGCTTGATGCGGGCCATGCCGTCGACTGTCTGGCGAACAGTCTGAGAGCCGTTGGCGGCAGCCTCGCCGACGGCCGCGCCCAAGCTCTGGACGTCGACCGAGGCACGTGAGGCAGAGCGGATGGAGCGGGTCATCTGATTGACCGCGGCGGCCTGCGACTCGACGCTCCGGGCAGTATCGGCGGACCCACAGCGAACCTGCTCGATCACCGTTCGCAGATCGTTGACGGCGCTGGCTGTGTCGCCGGCGGCGCGGGCCTGGTCCTCTGCGCCCGAAGCTACCTGGCTCATGGTTTGGGCGATCTGCTGCGATCCGTGCCCAGACTGCATCGCCGCATGGTTCACCTCGGTCGAGGTGCGAGTCACCGACTGGGCCGCCATATGGACCTCGTCGAGGGCTGACGAGAGATTCGTCCGGGCTTTCTCGTAACTCTCCATGGTTCCCTGGAGTCGGTCGAGCATGACGTTGGTGGCCACGGCCATCTGGCCGATCTCGTCCGACCCGTACCTGTCGATTCGGGCCGTCGCGGACTGAATGCGAATCGTCAGGTCGTTGGCGGCCAGGGCAGCGAGCCCCGCCTCTAGGCTTGTCATGCCGTGCTCGGACATGGAACTGAGGGTGGAGTGGACCTCCCTGATCCCTTTCACGATGCGGCTGGCGAGGAAGAACGCCAGAGCGCCTCCGACGGTCACGGCGAGGGCGAAGCCGCCAAGCATAAAGAGCGGCAGGGCGACCATCAGGCCGTTGGCATCCACCGCCGCACCGTCCGCACCTTTTGCCACGGCGCCCCCAAGGCCATCTATGTCGGCGGCCAATTTATTGAACATCGTCGCCGGTTGGCCGTTTCGAAGCGTCGCCAGAGTTGACGCGCTGCTCGTCAGACTAATCGTCTCGGTGTCGTAGGCCGCCCATTCCGCTTTCACTTTGCCCACGGTCGATCGCTCATCAGCCGTAAGGGCCAACCCGGCCAACTTCTGGAGGGAATCGACGACCTCGGTCCGCTGCTTGGCCATGGCTGCCTGGGCCGCTGACCGAGCAGCGGAGTCGCCAGCCATCGCGTAGTCAACCTGGTCGGAACGGAACTCGACCGCCGCCAGATGGAGTTCGCCCACGAGGCGGGTCGCCGGCGTGTGGATGTTGTACAGGGCGGTGACATCGTTTCGGGCAGCAGTTGCAAAGACGACCGCCGCCCCGGCCGCGAAAGCCATGGTGGCGAAGACGGCGCCGAACACGGCCAGCAGCTTGAACTGAAGCGAGCGACGCATGACATCACCTTTCGAGGGCGGGCGGGCGCCACAAAAGGCACTGCCGAAAGGGCTGGCACACGCCCGCCCGGCAGTTCCCCGTAACGCCGGTGGGCCAACAGACCAGGACGGCACCACCCATCGCCTGGGTAACCCCTACAGGTTTCGGCTGAATGCACCACCGAGATGAATTCAAGTGCCCAGTCGCGGCGCGGACCGTTGGCGAGTGCCGATCGCGTCAGCGCCGACGCGCCAATGGCGGGCTGCCGAGTCCATCGGCAGGAACTCCAGACCTGCCTTCGCGCGGCGGCAGAACTGCACGAGCATCACAGAGCGGCTAACGGGTCGGCGGGGGGATCTTAAGCTGGTCGCCGGTGCGGATGACGTTCGAACTGCCGAGCCACGGATTCATCGACCGGACCTTGGCCAGGTCCACGCCGAAGAAGTCGGCGATATACGCCAATCGGTCCCCAGGGCCGACTGTGTAGACGTAGCAGCTGGCCTGGCCCGCACAGGGCACGACCCGGTCCATGCGCGATGCCGTAGCGCCGGGCGGCCATGAGGAGGCCGGGGTGGGCGCAACCGTCGGTGTCGGCAAGACGGTCGGTAACGGCTGGACCGAGGGGGAGGCGGATGGCCCGACGGGGGCACTGGCTGTCGGCGTAGCCGAAGGTTTGGGGGTGGCGATCTGCGATGGTGTTGCCGACGGCTGGGTGACCAGCCCGTGCGCCACGGAGGGGCTTGGAGCTCCGCCGCCAAATGGCGGCAGAGCCAGAACTACGGTCACGATGGCCAGGAGAGCCACGACAACGAGGCCGACCCCAAGGATCGTGAGCACTGGAATGGGCTTCCGGGGCTGTTCCTGCGCCTGCGTTGACTGACTCTCATTGGCGAGCAGGGTTCCGCGAAGGTAGCGGGGACAGCTGACGTGCACGCGCTGGAGACAAACCAGTTCCTGCTGGCGCAGGGATAGCGGTAGCGGGTCCCCAAAAGCCGCGCAGCGGTGTGTCGGCACCGCCGTTTTCTGGGCCTCGATCAGTCGCCCATCCGGACCGACGCTGCGGAGGAAGTGACAGCGCAGTGGGCCGGCGCTGGAGGGCATGGGCTCGGCCCACGGCCGGAAGCGCGGCGCGAGATCGATTGCCTCGCCTCCGCCAGCCGGCTGTCCGCCGAGCGGACTGGCCATGGACGGGCCGCCGGTAGACCCCAAGGCGGAGGAGCCGGAATCGGACCCCGAATCGTCGGCCGTGCTTGCCCCGATCAGGCCACTCTGATCGCCGAGCAGGTTGCCGCCTCGCGCGATCCTGGCCCTCCCCAGGCGGATCTGCTGCTCGTCAGGCGGCGTCGTGCCCCCGCGGCCGTTCGGGTTGTTCGAGCCTCCGTCAGCGTCCACGATCTCTCCTGCCCTCGTGATGTCGACCGGCAGGTAGAGCCGGGCAGCCGACGCCCGGCAGTCTAATACCTTTCGAGGCCCGTCGTTCCGCGAACTGCGACACCCGGGTACCAACGCGGACCACGGCGACGGGCAAGAACGATGGATTACCGCCCAACGGCGAGCCGATCGCGGCGGCATAGAAGGAAATCCGGGCAAGATCGTAGGCCCAAGGGGCCTCGCACCGAAGACACTCAAGGGCCTAGCACTCAGGCCTCAGGGATAGAGAAACGGCGAGCCGGCCTGTAAGCCGAGTTCTGTACCGCGACTCAGGTCACGGCGACGATCATCCATCTACGGCCGCCGGTTACCCGACGGCTCAAGCGGCCGACCCGAGGACTGGGCAGCGCGACCTCTTCCGTCCGAGCCCTCGGTTGCCCGAGCACCCGAACTGCGTCCTCCTATTTGGCCTTGCTCCGAGCAGAGTTTACCGCGTTTCACATCCCGTCCCGAGCTGATCTCAGACCGGGCTACGTCTCTGTGGCACTAGTCCTCGCCTCACGGCGGACGGGCGTTACCCGCTACCCTGCGCTGAAGAGCTCGGACTTTCCTCGAACCGCGGGCCGTGAGGCCCGTCGTCCGCGATCGTCCAGCCGACTCGCCGGCCGGGATTGTAGTCCCCCGCGGCGTGACCGCCAAATCCGGATCGGAAATGCAACCGCGGAACGAGGCTTCCCACGGGAAGAGGATTTGAATTGGATCCCCAAGCCGACACCAGGCCGAAGACTGAGGCGGTTCGCGTCAGGCGCGCCACCGCGAACGACGCCCGAGCCATTGCCGAGATCGTCGTTCGCGGCTGGCAGGTCGCGTACCACGGCATCCTGCCGAACGACTTCCTGGCTGGCCTGTCCGTCGCCGCACGCGAGGTGGCATGGCAGGCGAGACTTGATAGCCCGGTGGCGGAACGCGGGCCAGGCGATGCGGCGGACGGTGCGACGGCCAGCGACGCAGACGCCGCGGCGGCAGGAGCTCCAACCTGGGTCGCGGAGCAGGCGGGACGGGTACTCGGTTTCGTGGCCAGCGGTCCGCCCCGCGACGAGGACGTGCCGCCCCCCGCGGCCGAGATATACGCCATCTACGTCATGCCCGGGGAGTGGCGGAGCGGCCTCGGCCATGCCTTGTTGACGACCGCCGTGGATTACTGGCGCGAGCGTGGAACCACAACGTTCGTGCTGTGGGTCATAGAGGCGAACGTCCATGGCCGCGCCTTCTATGAGGCGATGGCCTGGCGGCCAGACCGCGCCTATCAGGCCATCGACCTCGGCGGCTTCACCACGATAGAGGTCCGCTACCGCCTTCGCCCCTGACCCCCCGCGGCCGAGACTCAGGGGTCCCCTCGCGCTGGCGATTGACAAGGATACGCAGCGCCAGAGGCTCCAGGATCGGGTCGATGATCCGACCAAGCGCTGGAAGTTCGCCCTGGGCGACCTCCAGGAGCGCAAGTTCTGGGACGACTACCGGGCGGCATTCGAGGAGATGTTGGCCGAAACCAGCACCGCCTACGCGCCCTGGTACCTGATCCCCGCCAATCGCAACTGGCTGCGCAACCTGGCGGTCAGCGAGATCGTGGCGGACGCGATCGACGAACTGAACCCGCAGTACCCGGAGCCGGCGGCCGGCGTCGAGGGCATCACGATCATTTGACGCCGGACCTAGGCGGCGACCGTTCGGCGAAAGCCGGCCGGATGCCTATTTCGGGCGCACAACCGCCACCCAGGGTCCGCCGGCCAGCGCCCGGTCGATCGCTTCGTTGCAGAGGGCGTCAGCCTGCTTGTTCTGAGCCCGCGGCACGTGGTTGGCGGTCCAGCGCGCAAAACGCGATAGCCGCGCTTTCGCCTCGGCATGAAGCGGGATCAGCTTCGCATCCTTCACCCGCCAGCGGCCGTGGAGTTGCTCAACGATCAACTTGGAGTCGAGGAGCAGTTCCACCGCCTGTCCCCCAAGTTCCTCGGCCAGAGCCAGTGCCCGCAGGACCGCCAGGTACTCGGCCACGTTGTTCGTCTGGACGCCCAGGAACTCGGAGATGGACGCAATCGGCGGCGCGTCAGGCCGGCGCGATGCGGGCCCAATGGCCTCGATCAGGACCGCGCCAAGAGACGCCGGGCCTGGGTTGTTACGGGCCGCGCCGTCCGTCCGAACAACGAACGTTCGGCGAGCCGAAGTGGCCCCGGCCGCTTTCTCCGGGGCAGCGGCCCTGGGCAGCGCCTCAGTGGCGCCCGGAGTCGCTGTTGTGCTCTCTGAGCCCGACCCCAGGGACTCCCAGAGCGAATCCCAGCTGCTGTCCGCCCCGCGCTTCAGCCTCGTCGCCCCACGATCGCCGAGGAGACCTCGAGGATCGCCCTGGTGATGTTGATGCCACGCGGGCAAGCATCGACGCAGTTGAAGATGGTCCGGCAGCGCCACACACCGTCCTCATCGGCCAGGATCTCCAGCCGTTCGGCCGCACCTTCGTCTCGAGAGTCGAAGATGAAGCGATGGGCCTGGACGATGGCCGCCGGCCCGACGTACTCGGGCCTGGCCCAGAACGAGGGGCAGGAGGACGTGCAGGCGGCGCACAGGATGCACTTGGTCGTATCGTCGAACTTGGCCCGTTCTTCCTGACTCTGGCGCCGCTCCCGCTCGGGCTCCGGCTGGTCGTTGATGAGGTACGGCTTGACCGAGCGGTACTTGCCGAAGAATCCGCTCATGTCGACGATCAGGTCCTTCACGACCGGCAGGCCCGGCAGCGGAGCAACCGAGATCTTTTTGCCCAGCTGATCGATGCGAATGCGGCAGGCCAGCCGGTTACGGTTGTTGATGAGCATCGCGTCCGAGCCGCAGATGCCGTGGCCGCAAGAGCGGCGGAAGCTGAGCGAGCCATCCTGCTCGGCCTTTACCTTGATGAGCAGGTCGAGGACGCGATCCATCGGATCGCTCTCGACCTCGTAGCGCTCCCAATGGGGCGCCTCGTCGCGCTCGGGGAGGTAGCGGAGGATACGGAGTTCGACTTTCATTCCATCGGCCTCAGTACGTCCGCGGCTTCGGTTCGAAGCGGGTGATCGAGACCGGTTTGTACTTCAGGGTCGGCCCCTTCGGTCCCTTGTACGCGAGCGTGTGCTTGAGCCACTTGGCGTCGTTGCGCTCCGGGTAATCCTCGCGTGAGTGAGCGCCCCGACTCTCGGTTCGGGCCAGGGCACCTGCCACGGTGACCTCGGCCAGATCGAGCAGGTAGCCCAGTTCGTTGGCCTCGAGCAGCTCCGTGTTGAAAACGTGGCCACGGTCACTTATCGAGATAGCGCCATAGCGCTCCTTCAACTCACGGACCCTGATCAAGGCCTCGGTCAGGAGCTTGCCGTCGCGATACACGCCGACGTTGTCCATCATCACGTCGGCCAGCTGGCTCCGGATCGCGGCCACCTTCTGGCCCTTGTCTTCGCGGGTGCGGATTGCCTCGAGCTGCCCGCGGACCGTTTCGGCGGCATCGGCGATGGGACGCGGCCGTTCCACCTTGCCGGCGTGGCGGGCCATCTGGCGGCCGGCGCGTCGCCCGAAAACGAGCAGCTCCACGAGCGAGTTGGTCCCGAGGCGGTTGGCTCCGTGGACGCTCACGCAGGCGCACTCGCCGGCGGCGAAGAGGCCGGGCACGACCGTGCCCTTGTCGTCGCGGACGACCTCTGAGTTGACATTCGTCGGGATGCCACCCATTGCGTAATGGGCCGTCGGCTGAACCGGAACTGGTTCCTTGAGCGGCTCCACACCCTGGTAGATGCGGGCGAATTCGGTTATGTCCGGCAGCTTCTCCTCGATGACCTTGCGGCCGAGGTGGCGCACATCCAGGTACAGGTAATCCTTGCCGCCGATGCCGCGGCCGGCCCGGATCTCCTGGTACATAGCTCGGCTGACCATGTCGCGCGGGGCGAGTTCCATGAGCTTGGGCGCGTAGTTAGCCATGAAGCGCTCACCCAGGTCGTTGAGGAGCGTGCCGCCCTCGCCACGGGCCGCCTCCGAGAGGAGGATGCCGATGCCCACGATGCCCGTCGGGTGGAACTGGAAGAACTCCATGTCCTGGAGCGGGATGCCGTGGCGGTAACAGAGAGCCACGCCGTCGCCTGTCAGGCTGTGGGCGTTCGAAGTGATGCGGAACATCCGCCCGAAACCGCCCGTCGCCATCAGGACGGCCTTGGCGCTGAAGCTGTGGAGCTGGCCATCGGCCACGCGGTAAGCCACCACGCCGGCCGCCCGCCCGCCCCTGTCCGGCTCGCCGCCCTCGAACAGCAGGTCGACGACCTGGTACTCGTCGAAAAACTTAACGCCGTACTTGATGCACTGCTGGTAGAGCGTCTGCAGGATCATGTGGCCGGTGCGGTCGGCCGCGAAACAGGCCCGTCGAACGGGCGCCTCGCCGAAGTTCCTAGTATGTCCGCCGAACTTCCGCTGGTCGATCTTGCCTTCGGGCGTGCGGTTGAAGGGCAGGCCCATGTGTTCCAGCTCGAGCACCGTCTCGATGGCCTCGCGAGCCAGCACTTCGGCCGCGTCCTGGTCGACCAGATAGTCGCCACCTTTGACGGTGTCGAACATATGCCACTCCCAGCTGTCCTCCTCGAGGTTGCCGAGAGCCGCACAGACGCCGCCCTGGGCCGTGCCGGTGTGGGAGCGGGTGGGATACAGCTTGGTCAGGACGGCGGTGTTGACGCCTTCGCGGGCCAGCTCGAGAGCCGCCCACAGGCCGGCCCCGCCGGCGCCGACGACGATCGCGTCATACGAGTAGTCCATCGTCTAGGACCCCGGCAATGTCACGGTGAAGACGACCATCGTCCCCATCGCGAATACGGCAGCGCCCGCCAGGTAAAGAACAGACAGGACGAGAATGCGCTTGCCCCCCTTGACGTAGTCCATCGTCACCGTCCGCATGCCGAGGAAGCCGTGGGACAAGACGAAGACCAGCATCAGCCAGTCCAGGCCGCGGCGAAAGACGTTGTTCCAGGCCTCGGCGAAGATCCAATTCGCGGTCTGGTCCTTGGGATCGCTCAGGAAATGCTGCACGCTGAAATGGGTCAGGGCCAACACGAAGAGCGCCACGCCCGACAATCGCATGTAGTACCAAGTCGCCAACTCAAAACCTCCGCCTTGTGGGCGGGGCCGGCCGGAGCGCGAATAAAGTGCCATCTCGACGCTCCTCTACAGGCCTAGGGCCGGTCGCATGATGATGAAAGCGCCGGGCAGGCCGACGGCGAAGAAGATGACCCAGTTCATGTACCACATCTGCTTGTGGTAAACGGTCAGCCGAGGCCAGAAGTCCATCAGCAGGATCCGGATGCCGTTGAGGGCGTGGTAGAAGAGGGCGGCCCCAATGAGGACCTCCATCATCCGGCCGAGTGTGCTGGCATAGAACTTCAGGAGATCGTCGTAGGCTTTCGGGCTCGCACCCGCCAGGAAGATGTCGAAGACGTGCAACAGCACGAAGGCGAAGATGCCTATGCCCGAGATGCGGTGGAACGCCCAGGCCACCATGCCCTCGGAGCCGCGATAGCGAAACAGCATGCAGCCTCCCGAACCTTCTTTGACCGGCCTCGACCGATTCCGATTGCGACCCGGCCGCTTCGCGACCAGGTGTGGCGGATTGCGGCCCGCCGCGTCCGGCCGGCCGTGCTTGCGACCTAGGCCGCGCTCGATCCCGACTCCAGGCGAGCGACGATCGCATCGGCGAAGTCGCTCGTCCCGGCTGATCCCCCGAGATCGTACGTCACCGTGCGGCCCTCGGCGATGACCCCTCGGACGGCGTCCTCGACGCGCTCGGCCGCGGATTGCTCTCCGATATGACGGAGCAACAGGGCTCCCGAGAGCATGAGCGCGGTGGGATTGGCCTTGTTGAGGCCCGCGTATTTGGGAGCCGAACCGTGGACGGCCTCAAAGACGGCCGAGTCGGGACCGATGTTGGCGCCCGGAGCGACGCCCAGGCCGCCGACGAGTCCGGCAGCCAGATCGCTCACGATGTCGCCGTAGAGGTTCGGCAGGACCAGGACGTCGTATAGCTCGGGCTTCTGTACGAGCTGCATGCACATGTTATCGACGATGCGGTCCTCAAACGCGATCTGGCCCTCGTACTGGGACGCGATGGTCCGGCAGCTCTCGAGGAAGAGGCCGTCGGACAACTTCATGATGTTGGCCTTGTGGACGGCCGTGACCTTGTGGCGGCCGTTGGCGACCGCGTACTCGAAGGCGAAGCGAGCGATCCGCTCAGAAGCGGCCCGGGTGATGATCTTGATGCTCTCGGCGGCGTCCGGGCCGACCATGTGCTCGATGCCGGCGTAAAGATCTTCGGTGTTCTCGCGAACGATGACGAGGTCGACATTGTCGTAGCGCGTCTTCAGGCCCGGCATCGATCGGACCGGCCGAAGGTTCGCATACAGACCGAGCGTCTGGCGCAGAGCCACATTGACAGAACGGAAGCCCACCCCGACCGGGGTCGTGATGGGTCCCTTGATGGCAACTTTGTTGCGAATGATTGAATCGAGAACGGACTGTGGAAGGGGTGTCCCCTCCTTCGCCAGCACTGCCTCGCCGGCTTCGACGATCTCCCAATCGAACTTGACACCCGATGCGTCGAGGACTCGTCTGGTTGCCTCGGCCAATTCGGGGCCGATACCGTCGCCTGGAATGAGAGTCACTGAATGGGCCATGAGTGGAATTCTATCTAGAAGCGGATGGTCGCGGCAGCCGGGCCGAACGGCTTGTCTGGCGCCTCGAATGGGTAGGCCGTCGCCTGCCGCGGGCAAGGCGACCCACTTTGAGTAGCCCCCCAATCAGGTCGAGGGCACCGAAGGGCGCTCCTGCTACGATCACGGTGATAGCTGCCGGGGCTGCTGCCGACTCCGAAATGCGCCTCCGGCTCACTACAAGCGGGAGCTGAAGGGCGTGAAGATTCAGGAAGCTGACGCGAAGTCGCTCTTGGTGGCCCAGGGGCTGCCAGTTCCGACTTGGGAATTGGCCCGCACTCCCGCCGAGATCAAGGCTGCCGCAGGGCGCTTCTTTGAGGCTGGCCTCGCCAGAGTCGTCATCAAGGCACAGGTCCTCGTGGGCGGACGCGGTAAGGCTGGCGGCGTGAAACTCGCGGCCAGCGCTGACGAGGCCGCCGATGTCGGCTCTCGCATCCTGGGCATGGACATCAAAGGGATCACGGTCCGCAAGGTCATCGTGGCCGGCGCTCTGGACATTGAGAAGGAGTACTACGTCGGCGCGATCATCGACCGGGCCACCCGCCGGATCGTCCTCATGGCCTCGGCCGAGGGCGGAGTCGAGATCGAAGAGGTCGCTCGCCAGAACCCCGGCGCCATCCACCGCGTTTCCGCCGATTCGGAGCTAGGGCTTCTGACCTTCCAGGCCCGGGGCTTGGGCCTCGCCGTCGGGCTGCGCGATACCCTGCTCAGCCAGTTCGTGGCCATCGCCCAGGGGCTCTACGCCACGATGAAGGCCAATGATGCGGACCTCGTCGAGGTCAACCCACTCGCCGTCGTCACCGAGACCGCGGCCGACGGCTCCCGCGTGCAGAAGTTGGTCTGCCTGGACGCCAAGATCACCCTCGATGACTCCGGCCTGGCTCGCCATCCCGGACTCGAGAGCCTCCGTGACAACGACGAGGAGGATCCGACCGACGCCCAGGCTCGCAAGCTCGGCATCAACTTCATCCGCCTCGACGGCTCGATCGGCTGCATGGTCAACGGCGCCGGTCTGGCTATGACCACGATGGACCTGGTCAAGCACTACGGCGGCGAGCCCGCGAACTTCCTCGACGTCGGCGGCGGCGCTCGTCGCGAGACGGTCTGCGGGGCCATGGAGCTGATCCTCGAAGATCCCAACGTCAAGGCCATCCTCGTCAACATTTTCGGCGGGATTACCCGCGGCGACGAAGTGGCGGCCGGGCTGATCGAAGCCCGGGCTGCGCAGTCCCGCGAGGTGCCGATGGTCGTCCGGATCGTCGGCACCAACGCCGCACAGGCAGCCCGCCTCCTGCGGGAGGCTCATCTCGAGACGGCGACCTCGCTCGACGAGGCGGCCGAGAAGGCAGTAGCGCTGGCCAGGAGGGCGACCCGATGAGCATCCTGGTCGGGAACGACACCAGACTGGTCGTTCAGGGCATTACCGGTCGCGAAGGCGAGTTCCACACACGCGCTGCGATCGCCTACGGAACCAGGGTCGTGGCGGGAACGCGGCCGGGCAAGGGCGGCCAGATGGCCATCGACGGAACCGTGCCCATCTTCGACACGGTTGTCGAAGCCGTGGCTCAGTCCGGCGCGAACACGTCGGTCATCTACATTCCGGCCAGCGGCGCCCCCGACGCCATCCTCGAGGCGGTCGACGCGGGCATCAAGACGATCATCTGCATCACCGAGGGCATCCCGGCCCTGGACATGATCCCGGTCGTCGAGGCCGTCCGGCTCGCCGGGGCGCGCCTGATCGGGCCCAACTGCCCTGGTGCCACCTCGCCCGGACGGGCTAAGGTCGGAATCATTCCCGCCTCTGTTCACATGCCTGGTCGAGTCGGTGTGGTCTCGCGCTCCGGCACGCTAACCTACGAGGCAGTCCAAGCGATGACCGACGCGGGCCTGGGCCAGTCGACCTGCGTGGGCATCGGCGGCGATCCGATCATCGGCACCACGTTCCTGGACGTGCTGAAGCTGTTCCGAGACGACCCCGAAACTGAGGCGATCGTGATGATCGGCGAGATCGGTGGCTCGGCGGAGGAGGAAGCGGCCGCTTTCGCCGCCGAGCATCTCCGGAACGTGCCCATGGCCGCCTTCATAGCCGGTCGCACGGCGCCACCCGGTCGCCGGATGGGTCATGCGGGCGCGATCATATCCGGCGGATCCGGCACCGCGGCGGAGAAGATCGCGGCGCTCGAGGCCGCAGGTGTGCGCGTCGCAGACTCCCCCACTCAGCTGCCGAAGCTGCTACTCGAGGCCGGCTTCCGCCCTTAGGCTGGACGGGCGCCCCCAGGCTGCACTGGCGCGCGGTCCGAGCCCCGGGGTCCCTCCCAGGCAGGGCGCGCCAAGCGCGGATCCGACGACCACACTCGGGCTATAGGTTCATTATGGTTGACGACATATCGCGTCACGACTGAATCGGGGTGGGTCTTGGGGGTCCTGATGGATTTGATTGCGGGCGATGCCCGCGAGATCCTGCTCGCCATTGGCGTTGACGACTGGGCCGGCCTGCGCGACCGAAGGCGGTTTGTGGCCTACATCTCCTTTGGCGGCGGAATGGACCCGGTCTGGTTGGACCTCTTCGCTCGGGCGGCGAGAGAGACCACCGGCAGGAATTGGCCCGAGCCGTTCAGAGAGGCAACGCGCGCCCTCCAGAGCCACCTGGTTGCACTGTCGGACCGAACGGTCGAACGCATCGATCCCCACTGGATCGACGACGTTGCCCGACTACCCGAGGGGCGACTCGACCACATCGCCGCCCGCTGGATCGACCTCATCGATTGCGAGGAATGCAAGGTCGACCCAGAGGAGAAGCCGATGCTGCGCGAACTGGCAGGCGATCTGCTCTCGTTCTGCCGCCGCGCCCAAGATGCCGAGGACGTGCTCTTCGCCTGGACGATCTAGGCCGAAGGTTAGCTGCCTCGAATCAATACCCCAGCGTGGCCCAGGCTGGGCCCCCGGGTGCTTCGATCAGTTCGATCAGCACACCGTGGCAGCTTTTGGGGTGGATGAACGCCACGGGCCCTTCGGCGCCCTTGCGAGCGACCGTGTCGATCAGCTGTAGGCCATCGGCCGCCAGCCTGTCCAGGGCGACCTGGATATTCGGCACCTCGAAGCAGACGTGATGGAAGCCCTCGCCTTTGGATTCAAGGAAGCGGGCCGCGCCCGTCGTTTCGTCGTTGGGCTGTACAAGCTCGATCTTCACCTCGCCCACCGGCAGGAAGCCGATCGTCACTCCGTCGGACGGAATCGGCATGACGGCCTCCATGCGGAGACCGAGTTTGTCCCGATAGAGGTCGAGGGCGGCTTCGAGGTCGCGAACGATAACCGCGACATGGTGGATCTTGCCGACCCCCAGAGATTCGGGCAGTGCGGATCTGAGCTGATCCATGGCTCTCCTACGACTAACTGGAACGGATGCGAAACCGAACAGGCGTTCGACGATCTGGTAGGCGCGAGTAGGCGCCGACGCTATGTCAATGGTACGAAACCGGCGATGTGGTCGCGGGCGAGAACGCCAGGCGCACGATTCGGGCCTCGGCGACGCCTGAGGGGTGGTGAGCGGCCTTGGAGTGACGGGCGGCGCCAGATGTACGCAGCTGCCACACCGTCGGATGAGTAGGCCAGCGGACGTAGGGCTGCGATGCCTGTCGCAGCTGCTGGCAGCTACTCTGTTGGGCTTCGGAAGGGCCCCCACTCTCCCTCACCGACTTCCGACTAGACCGTGATCAGCTCGCGGTGCTCGCCCCAGATCCCGCGCAGTCGATCGCATATTTCGCCCACGGTCGCGTAGGCCTTCACCGCGTCGATGATCGGAGGCAGGAGGTTCTCATTGCCGCGGGCGGCCTCCTCGAGTCGGGCCAGGGTCGCCGCCCAGACAGCCGGGTTACGCTCAGCCCGGACCTTCTGGACTCGGGCGACCTGGCGCCGCTCGCCTTCTGGATCGATCCGCTGGAGCGGCGGGGTCGAGGTCTCCTCGTCGCGGAATTTATTGACGCCCACGACCACCTTCGAGCCGTTCTCCACGGCCCGCTGGACATGGTACGAGGACTCCTGAATCTGGCGCTGTTGATAGCCGGATTCAATAGCCGCAAGAGTGCCACCCATGGCTTCGATTTCCCGCAGGTACTCGTTGGCGGCCGCTTCGAGGCGGTTGGTGAGGGATTCGACGTAGTAGCTGCCGGCCAGCGGGTCCGGCGTCTCAGTCACGCCCGACTCGTAGGCCAGGATCTGCTGGGTTCGAAGAGCCAGACGGGCGGCCTCGGCGGTCGGCAGAGCCAGAGCCTCGTCGCGGGAGTTGGTATGGAGACTCTGAGCCCCGCCCAGCACCGCGGCCAGCGCCTGGACCGTGGTCCGAACAACGTTGTTGTCGATCGACTGAGCCGTAAGCGAGGAGCCGGCAGTCTGGACGTGGAAGCGGCAGGCCATCGACCGGGGGTTCACGGCCCCGAACCGGTCCTTGACGATGTGAGCCCACATCCGTCGAGCCGCACGGAACTTCGCAACTTCCTCGAACAACTCGCTCCAGGATGCGAAGAAGAAGCTGAGTCTATCGGCGAAGTCGTCGATGTTGAGGCCGCGAGAGAGGGCAGCCTCAACGTAGGCGATGCCGTCAGCGAGAGTGAAGGCCAGTTCCTGAGCGGCCGTCGCTCCGGCTTCGCGCATGTGGTAGCCGCTGATGCTGATCGTGTTCCAGCGCGGGAGTTCCTTGGAGCAGAACTCGAAGATGTCGGTCACTACGCGCATCGACGGTCGCGGCGGGAAGATATAGGTCCCGCGGGCGATGTACTCCTTGAGAATATCGTTCTGGGTTGTGCCACTGACCTGGGACCGCGCAACGCCCTGCTTCTCCGCCGCGGCCACGTACATGGCCAGGAGGACGGCCGCCGAGGCGTTGATCGTCATCGAGGTGCTGACGGTGTCGAGCGGCAGGCCGTCGAGGAGGACCTCCATGTCGGCGAGTGAACTGATCGGCACGCCAACCCGGCCAACCTCGCCCTCGGCCTGGGCCGCATCCGAGTCGTAGCCCATCTGCGTGGGCAGGTCGAAGGCAACTGAGAGGCCCGTCTGGCCCTGCTCGAGTAGATACCGGAAGCGGAGGTTGGTGTCCTCGGCCGTGGAGAAGCCAGCGTACTGACGCATCGTCCAGAGGCGACCGCGGTACATTGTCGGCTGGACGCCCCTGGTGAAGGGAAATTCGCCGGGGCGGCCCAGATCGCGATCCTCCTCCAGCCCCGCAACGTCAGCCGGGGTGTAGAGATCCTGGATCTCGACGCCGGAGGTGGTCTGGAACCGCTCCTGACGTTCGGGCGAGCGAGAAACAGCTTTGGCCCGTGTCGTAGTGCGCCAGCGCTCCCGGCCCGGATCGTCAGCCCACGAACCCTTGGTTTCGCCCTGAGTTGTTGCCTGGTCCTCCGCCACGTGCCGTTTCCTCTCGCTGTGCCCTGCCGCTGATTGCGCGAGCGTGCCACGGGATGATGGCACGGACCCGGGTCGGGCCGCCAGCGGGTGCGCAAACTAGAAATTCCGCACCGGTCGCGCGACGGGCCCGGACGCAGCTCTGGCGTCCCTCGATGACCGCCACAAGCCTGCGGGTGAGTCTTTAGGGAATCTCCCCGAGGCAGTGTGTCTTTGCGCAAAGACACACGGACGGTTGAACCAGATAGCTGCTACTGGTTCCGAAGTGTTGCGTACCCCACCCCGTTCGGGTACTGGAGAAAAGGCCTAGTTATCCACAGAATCGGTGAACAACTTCGCAATTCTGTGGATAAACACGGAACCAGCGTCCAAGTCTGGTGCGGTAGCATCACTCATTCATCGTCACACTTGAGACTCGTCACTTCCACCGACAACTTCGGTGAGCAGGGGCGCCAGACTCATCCGATTGCCAGAGACCGCACTTCGAGCGAGGTGGAACCACGGTGGCCAACGTCATCGCGATCGCAAACCAGAAAGGTGGCGTCGGCAAGACGACCACCGCCATCAATCTGGCGGGCGCCCTCGCAGAACACGGCCTGCGCGTGCTGTGTATCGACATGGATGCCCAGGCCAACCTGACGGTCGGCCTCGGCATCAACCTAGCCACTGTTGAGCAATCGATGGCCAACGTCCTGGGTGAGCCCAAGGCACGCCTTAAGGATGTGATCATCCCCACCGGAACCGTAAACATCGACATCGCCCCCGCCACCCTTGACCTCGCCTCCACCGAGGTAGAGTTGATGAGCGCCATCGGCCGCGAGTACGCGCTCTCCGAGGCGGTGGACGACTGGGCCCAGGGCCGCTATGACTACATCCTGATCGACTGCCCGCCCACGTTGGGGCTCCTGACCATCAACGGTCTCGTCGCCGCGAACGGCGTGATCATTCCAGTCCAGACGCAGTACTACGCCCTGAAGGGTCTCGCCGCCTTGGTCAAGGTCATCGCCACAATCCGGTCCAAGCTGAACCGAAATCTCAGGGTTCTGGGCCTCCTCCCGACCTTCTACGACCCGCGCACCATCCTCGGCCGAGAGATGCTTGAAGAGATGCGCGAGAACGGTGAGAACCATGTCTTTGAAACGATCATTCGGAACGCCGTGAAGCTCGGCGAGGCCCCCCTGACCGGCCGGCCGATCACTGAGTACGCCAGTACATCAGATGCCGCTCAGACATATCGCGAGCTCGCCAAGGAGGTAATGGCACTTGGCTAAGCCAGATTTTCGCGCCGCGGTCGCTGCTCGCCTGAACGAGGAGCGAGGTCAAGGCCTGTCTCAGAATGTCCTGAGCCTCCTCGCCGCAGATTCGTCGACGATCATTCGGCCGTCTGCGGTGCGGAACATTCCCGTCACCAAGGTCGACCCCAACCCTCACCAGCCGCGTCTCACCATGGACAAGGCGGGCATGGACGACCTCACCGCCTCCGTCAAGGAGCACGGCGTACTTCAGCCCATTCTGGTCCGGCCGCTGCCTAACGGCAGATATCAGCTCATCGCTGGCGAGCGCCGCTGGCGGGCTGCCAGCGGAGCCGGGCTTAATGCCATTCCGGCGCTAATCGAGGAAATTGATGACGAGACCGCGCTGGAGATTGCGGTCATCGAAAACCTCCAACGCGAGGACCTCTCCCCCATGGATGAGGCCATGATCTACGACAAGATGATCCGCGAGCATGGGTACAGCATTCGCAAGCTCGCTCAGAAGCTCGGCAAGGACAAGGGCTACCTGGAAAACCGCCTCCGCCTGGCCGATGCCCCGCCCGAAATCAGGGAGCTGGTGTCTGTGCGCAAAGACACCCTCTCGCACGCCTACGAGTTGCTCAAGGTCCAGGATCCCAAGAAGCGCAAGCACCTCGCCGAGATGGTGGCCCGCGGCGAGCTCTCTTTGATCAAGCTGCGCGAGAAGATCGAGGGCGCCCCGAGGCCACGCCGCACCACTCCGGGATCGGCCCGAAAGCGGACAGCGGCCGGCGGCACGATCGAGGACGCCATCGAAGCCGAGGTTGAGGCCAACTGGCTCGGCAGCGTCTCCAGAAAACCGCTCAGCGACGACTCCCTCATCGCCGTTCGGGCCGAACTCACTGCCGCAATGTCGGATCTCATCGCCGTCCTCCAGTCGGACGTAATGAAGACCGTCGACGAAACGGATCGCCAGAACCTGGCCAAGTTCTTGATGATCGTCCGGGTCCGCCTGGAGAACGCCATCGGGCTCGTAAGGCGAGGCCCCGAGAGGTAGCGGACGCCTCAGCCGAGCCGGCTCGCGGTGGATTCGGTCAGCTCCACAACACTCCGGTGCTTCCTGGTGGGCTGATAGCAGCCGCGCCTGGTCGGACTACCGCGGTCAAAGGTCGGTCGAAAGGCATGTTCCACTAAGGTCGCAGGAGCCCTGCCGAGCCCAGCGTTGCCAGCCATCCGGCGCCAAGGGCGACGATCCCCAGTGCCTGGAACTCCCAGACCAGGTGCTGCATTCTTTCCGACGCCAGGCGGCCGAGGCTCACGCCGAGCCAGCCTAGGGCCAAGCCGCCCATTTCGGCGGCCGCCGGAGCCGGCGCCATCCCTATTCGAAGGCTAGTTGCGATGGCAACTATATCTACCACTGCCAGGAATGCCGCATTCAGGGCCAGCGTTCGGCCGGAGCCCAACACGGTCGCGACCGTAATCACGCCGCTCCGTCGGTCCGACCCGAGATCGGAGAAGGCATTGGCAAGCGCCAATGCGACGCCCGCTGCAATCGCCAGGGCCACGACCCAGGGCAGGGCGACTGGCAGAATGCCGGTTGCGCCCCACCAGGCGTAGACCGGCAGCAATCCAACCCCTGCCGCGAAGGGCACCCAGGCAAGGGCCGTACCCTTGAGCCGGAGGTCGTAAAGAAGGCCGTCGGCCAGACCCACGACCCCAATAACGAGAGCGGCCGTACTCGCCGAAGCCGCCCAGACAAGACCGAGGGCGGCCGTAATGGCGACAACCGCCGTGGCGGCCTTTCGCGAGACCAATCCCGAGGGAATCGGCTTCGCGGGTTTCGCCATGGCGTCGGTCGTCGCATCGGCCAGATCGTTGGCCGACCCGATGGCGAACTGCAGGCAGAGCATCCCCATACCCAGCCGCAGTGCCAGACCAACACCCGCGCCTGCAATCAGGGCAATCGCCACGGCAGCAATGGCGTTGAGGCCCGAGGGAAACGGATGGACGACCCGGAAAATCCCGATCGGCCAGGGACGGCGGCCGCGGAGCGGACTAGACGTAGACGATCTCGTCGAAACCGGCGACGAGGTACGCGATCAGGCGCGAGCGAGCGTCCTTAACCTCGGCTCGCAGCCCAGGCACGAGGAAATGGAGCGAGATTGTCGGGACGATGAGGTGACCCTCCGCGTCCTTGCCGACCGTCTGTGGGGCACCGCCGCCACGTGCAAAGACGCGCCGGAGGGCCTTCTCGTCGAGGCGGGCGACCTTCTGAATATCGGCCACGACCTTGACGACGCCGCGCCGCTTGGCGACATCCCGCATGAGTTCCTCGACCCAAAAGTCGAGCTGCTGCTCGGACTGGCCGCTCAACCGTTCGCGGTATTCGGTCGGGTTCGCAGCAAGGCCCGTAGCGCCCACATTTCCTCCTTCGGTGCGTCGACCTCAGTATCGCAGACTGAGGTGGCCAGCCCGGCGCGGCTACCTCCGGGTTTGCCCCACGGAATGGCCGTCCGACCGGCTGGTCTGGCGGTCGAACCCGTTGGCCCGGACGAGAGGGCTGTCAGGCGACAATACGAGGCGGATCCGGCGGCCTGGCGCCCTCCGGCCATTCGTTGAACAGTTCTGTCAGCCACCGCCCGAGGGGGCCCGGCCTCGGCTGGTCTTGGAAATCGGCGACCAGCGACTCGAGAGCAAACTGAGCCAGCTCGGTCAGCCGCGCAACCTCCTCCATCGTCGGCCGCCGCAGCGTCGCCGCAACCGAGTCAATCGGCAGCCCAATCCGGACCCGGACCGTCCGGCGAAAGCCGAGCCAACTGGTGCCGCCAATCGCCACCGGGACCATTGGTACGCCGGCACGCAAAGACAAGTATGCGGCTCCCTCGCGCAAAGGCAGGATTCCGCCCTCGCCCAAGTGGATCCGGCCCTCGCCAGCGATCGCAATCGATGCTCCGCCGAGAACCAACTCCTGGACCCTGGCCGTCGCCGCCACCAGGCCTCGATTTCCGGGCTGATACGGCACAGCGACACCACCCCAGCGCATCAAGCGGTTCCGGACGCCCCTGCGCATGTCCTCCTGCTCTGGCCCAAAGAAGTAGACCCGTGGCCGGCTTGGGATCGCAGCGTATACATAGAATGGATCCGCCCAGTTTTGGTGGCTGAAGCACAGAACCGCCGGAGCGTTGGGCAAGCGCTCGGCACCCTCGATTCGCACCCTTGAATACATACGGGCCAGGCGGCCCATTAGAATCCGGACGGCGAAGTACCGCCAGATTGAACGCGGGGGAGCCTGCACGCGGTGACGGTCCAGCGGGCGGGCGTCGCTACCCCGAACGGTCCCTGTCGTGCCGGCCGACGTATCGCGCGACTGTAATGTGCGCATGGTGCGAGTATGCCAAGCTGGCGACGAAGGTGCGCCGAGGACGAGTCGCGGGCTACCGGACCGCCGCCCTCTGGCCTGGCTGAAAGGTCCGAGTCGGCGCACGAGCCTACGGAAATACCCTTATTGACCTGTTCTCAGGCTTGAGTACGCTTGTTCCCATGCCCGAGAACGTTTGTTCCGCTTTTGAGTACGGCTGTTCTCATGTTTGAGAACATCCCCGTCGCCAATCTGGCCATCGGCCGCTCGACTGTCCGGCAGCGCATTCTCGCGCTCCTCATGCCCGAGTCGGCTGGGCGGCTCCACCTCCGCGAGATACAGCGGCGAGCCTTTACGAGTCCTGGCACCGCCAGCCGCGAGCTGGCCATACTGGTTGCGGCCGGGCTCGTCGAACGCGAGGCCGAGGGGGCGCAGGTCTACTTCCGAGCATCGGCCTCGCCATTCGCGGCGATGCTGCGGTCGCTCCTGATCATAGCGCCGGGGCCGGCCGTAACCCTGGCCGCGCCCATCCGCCTGGCACGCGCAAGGACGAACGAACCAAAGGCCGTCGAGGTGGCTGAGGCGGCCGTCGAACCGGCCGAACCGGCCGAACCGGCCCTCGAACCGGCTGTCGAGCTGGCGGTCGAGCTGGCGGTCGAGCTGGCCGAGGCGGCGGTCGACGTCCATCACCTGTTAGTTGATACAGCAACTATCGAGTGGCGACTCGCCCAACCACGGCAGGAACGCACCAGCCCGGCCGACGCCGGACCTACGGGCCGGCCTGACCAAACCGCTGCAACGGCGCCGGCAGCCGCGGCCACCCCGCCACGCGTCTTCCGACCGACCATCCCTGACACCGTCAGGCCCACATGGTCGACCGTGCCGGAGCTGGCACCAGAATTGCCCGCCGGGCCTCGTCACGCCTCGGACCCTGTAGGACTGCAGGTCGCCCGTCGCCTGGCCGAATCCGTAGAGTCGCTCTATGGGGAGACCACCCGGCTGCGTGGCGTCTACCTCTTTGGCGAGCGCGCCGCCGGCCCGGCCCACCCCGAGGCAGACGTGGAGACAGTGATCGTCCTCGATCGCATCGACCACTACGGTGCCGAGATGGAGCGAACCAGTCACCTCTGCGCCGCCCTCTCCCACGAACTGAAGCTGATCGTCAGTCGCGTTTTCGTGTCGGAGTCCGACTGGCTCCACCGCACTGACGGTTCGCTGCCCGCCGTCCGACAAGGGGCGGTGGAGATATGACAGCGCGCGGCGCGCAGCTCGTCGAGGGCGCGGAGCAGGCTCTCGCCGCGGCGCAGCGCGAGCTGGAGGCACGCGACCTGGAGACGGCGTCGGAACGAGCATGCGTGGCCATGCTTCGCCTGGCCAAGGCTTGCCTGAATGTCGATGGGCTTTCACCCGGTCCGACTCGGGCCGTTTGCGTGGCCTACGGACAGCAATTTGGTCGGACGGGCCGGATGTACTCCGCCTACTTCCGCTGGTTGCTGGACGCGGCCGATCTGCGCAAGGCCTCGGCCACGGACTACGCCGGCCCGATCGACTACGACGCCGCGGCCACAGTCGTGGAACGAGCCGAGATCTTCCGCGACGCGGTCGTCCGCTTCCTCGAGCGAAGTCACTGATGGGCACCGCGATTCGCTTGGGTCAAGCCGCCGGGTCGGAAACCGACCGGGCCGAGCCACTGGACCACCCCTGCTCGCGCGCTAATTGGGGCCGCGGACCTACTCCAGTCGATGCAGGAGCTGGGCGCATGCCCGGCCGGTATTGAGATGGGAGAACAGCGGGCAACCGGCATGGCGATTGTTCGGACGGACGATCCGATCGCCATCAATATGCCCCGTCCGTTCGTCCGGCGGTGAGCGCAGACGATCGGCTGCGCTGCTGGTGGCCAGACGGAGTCGGAGGGGCCGACCCGTTGATGCTCGCCTATCACGATGAGGAGTGGGGCGTGGCCGTAATCGAGGATCGTGATCTGTTCGAGCGTCTCGCCCTGGAAAGTTTCCAAGCCGGGCTGGCCTGGGTCACGATCCTGCGTAAGCGCGAGGCCTTCCGGCGAGCCTTCGGTGGCTTCGATCCAGCCTGCGTAGCTCGATACGTAGACGCGGACCGAGCCAGGCTCCTTGCCGATGCAGGGATCGTCAGGAACCGGGCCAAGATTGATTCCACGATCGGGAACGCGGCCGCATTTCTGGCGGTGTCTGCTGAGTGCGGAGGCTTCGCCGCATATCTCGCTCGCCAGCTCCCCCGCCCCGCTCCGACCCTGTCCGCCAATGCGGCTGGTTGGGGCGACATCCCCGCCACCACGCCCGAGTCCGACGCGCTGTCGGCGGATCTGAAGATGCGCGGCCTGCGGTTCGTTGGCTCCACGATTGCGTACGCCTTCATGCAGAGCGTCGGACTTGTCGACGACCATCTGCCCGGCTGCTTCCGCTACCGCGGTCGCACCCCTGCCTTCGAACAAAGGTAACCGCTGGCTCGTCAGGACAGCCGCAGGCCCAGTCGAACGCAGTGGTGGTGAGGGAGGCTCATGGGTTCTATTCGCACAGACGTTCGATTTAGAGCGTGTGGCGTTGTCGCGCTCGGCCTTCTCACAGCCAGCTCGATCGGAGGCTGCACGAACCCAGATGCCAAGGCATCCGCACTGACCGCAGCGCCCTACCGTGCGAGTGCGGCGATTGCCAGTCCGTCCAGCCTGACTTCTGTGGCCCACGGCAAGGTGATAGAGTTCGTGGCTTATGACCACTTCAAGCCCTTCGACGTCCGGGAGCGATCGGCCGTCAGGCAGGAGGGGTCAACGGTCCACGACATCACCTACGCCGGCCTGGAGGGCGATCGCTGGCAAGCCAACCTGGTCGTCCCCGATGGGCCCGGCCCCTTCCCGGCGGCCATGTATCTCCACGGCGCGGGCGGCAGTTCCAGCAGTTTCCTGACCGAGGCCGCGGCGATTGCGAAGCACGGCGTCGCGTCGCTGCTCATCACGCAGCCCGAGTTACTGCGGCTGCTGACGACAGACCAGGAGGCCTGGACCGAGATCGTTTTCGAGATGCGTGAGATGCAGCGATCCCTGGACCTACTGGCGTCCCGGCCCAAGATCGACTCAGCGCGTCTGGGGTTCGTGGGCCGCAGCTTTGGCGCTGTCCGCGGGACGACATTCTCGGGCATAGCGGGCAGCCGGCTCAAGATCGCGGTCATCATGTCGACCCCGCCGAGCTACAACGCACCCGCCCTTGCCGCGTTCGACCCGATCGCGTGGGCGCCCCATATATCGCCCGCCGCCTTCTACCTGCAAGAGGGCAACCAGGACACCTGGTTCACTCACGCCGAGGGGGAGTCGCTCATCGCCGCGGCCCGGGAACCGAAGACGCTTGTCTGGTACGACGCCAATCACGGCCTCAACCAGCAGGCCATGGACGACCGGGTGGGCTGGCTCGTTGCCGCGCTGGGAGGTCGCTGAGGCAGGCGCTGGGCCCCGGTGGCGCCAGGAGAGGCCCGCTGGTCCCGGTGGCCGCTGCGGCTGCGGCGGTGCTGTGACGGCCGGTCACGGCACTTGCGCGGCTGTCTCGATCGTCAGCTAGGATCGGGGCATGCAACCCGAAGAAGAGTCCGTCATCGAATACGACATCTGGCGCTGGCATACCGACGGTTCCTTCCCCAAGGACCAGTTGCCCGAACAGGGCTATGTCCACATCGGCGTCTACCTAACCTGGCTCATCAACCACGACATGCTCGACCCAGAGTGGATCGCCCGGTCCGGGGCCAAGCGCGCTGCAGCGGCAATCACGGCCCGTGACGAGACACCCTGCGCTTTGCGGGATATAACCGACGGCCGGCTGGCGAGCGACATGCTCACAGCAGAGGGCCGGGTATTCACGGGGGCCTACTACGCCCCTCAGTACGGTTACCCCAAGGATTGGCGCTGGGTCTTCGGTCGACGGGCGGATCGATATGACGTGCCCGATGAGTGGGATACCTACGACCGGATCGCGCGGGTCATCGACGATCGGCACACCGCCTGGGTCGAGGTCGGCCGGCCGGAGTTGATGCCGATGCCGAACCTCCTGCCGAGCTGGCTGACCTTTTGGCGGTCGAAGGGCCGCTAGACGCCCCTGACCCTCAGGCAGACAAAAGCGGCGACGCTGCCAGTCAGCCCGCGCCGCCGCATCAGCGCAATATTGCACAACTTCCGAAGGCCTGCCGGCAACGCCGACGCCAGCTCAGGGTAGCTACTCAGGAGCTTCGTTTTCGTCGCCATCCACTCCTTTGTCGATGAGGAATCGGAGGCGCTGATGTGCGGCCGCCAGGGGCACCAGCCCCATAATGCTGCCATGTCCGAGCCCCACATAATCAGACGAGCGGAGGCGCCCGAGCCGTCCGCTTTGCCCACCACTGCTCCCCTGCCCGGCCTGCACAGGGTGGAGCAGATCATGGGGACTGCGATCGGCCTGGACGTGCGCGATGCTTCCGTCAGCCCCGCCGCACTGGACGAAGCCTTTGCGTATCTCCGCGAGATCGACGGTCGCTTCAGCCCCTACAACCCGGATAGCGAGGTCAGCCGCCTGATCCGCGGCGAGTTGATCGGGGCGGACGCCAGTCCTGACTTGAACGAAATTCTGTCTTTGTGCGACCAGGTTCGGCGCACCAGCGAGGGCTACTTCGATATCAGGGCCCATCGGCCCGATGGCCGTCCCGATCCGACCGGGCTGGTCAAGGGCTGGTCGCTGGAGAGGGCCAGTCGGATTCTGGAGGCGGCGGGCGCGCGGAACTACTGCATCAACGGAGGCGGCGACATCGTCGCCAGCGGCGAAGCCTCGGGGAGCGGTCCCGCCCGCGGCGGAGCCGCACACGGCGAAGCCGCACACGGCGGAGCCGCACACGGACAGGCCTGGCGAGTGGGCATCCGCCACCCGTTCATCGCCGATCGCCTGGCCACCGTGCTGGCGATTCGCGACGGAGCAGTGGCCACATCCGGTGCGTACGAGCGCGGCGAGCACATCCGCAACCCCTTCACCGGCTTGCCCCCGGAGGGCCTGCTGAGTGTCACCATCGTGGGGCCCAGCCTGACTCTCGCAGATGCCTACGCCACGGCCGCATTCGCCATGGGCGAATCCGGACTGGACTGGGCGGCCGGGCTGACTGCCTTCGACGCCTGCGCCGTCACAGCTGACCAGGACGGCTCGAACGCGCGGTTGGTCTGGACTCCCGGCTTCGAGCGCTATTTCGCCGACGGCCCCCGAGTCGAAGAAGTCTGAGTCGCTCCCCAGTGCTCCCTCGCGAGCGGATCTACCAGATGAAGGGCCTGAGGCCAAGGAAGGCCTGATCGGCGATCGTGAGCAAGTAGCCCACAAAGAGCAGGATGCCTGCCGCCAGGTGGAGCTGGATGTTCGTCGCCATCGTCGCGCTAAGCGTATCGGGGTCGGCATGGAAGCGGGCCAGACCCGCGTGAACCCTTAGGGCGAGCGGGATCGCCAGCAGGATGAGCAGCCCCGGCAGGGGCAGCTGTCCGGCCACGACACCGGCCACCACGACGACGAAGCTGGTCGCAGCCGCGACGTCCCAGGTGCGGATCACGCCCCGAGACGATAAACGCACAGGCAGCGTGCGCTTGCCCGCCTTAATGTCGCCGGCGCGGTCATGCGTCTCGTTGACGTACAGGATCAGGGCCGCCAGCACCGCCACCGGCAGGGAAAGGAGGACGGCTTCCAGGGAGATGGAGCCACGCGACTGGACGATATAGGCGCCGAGCAGCATGACCGGCCCAAACGCGATGGCGGCGGCGATCTCGCCCAGGCCGCGCTGGACGAGCTTGAACGACGGCATGAGGTACGCGACGCTAATGAGCAGGCCCAGGGCGGCAACGACCGCCATTGCCGGCGAACCCCGCAGTACCAGGAGGAGCAGGCCCAGGACGGCCGCCACGACATAGCAGCCGACCGCGAGCACCGGCATCCCACGCACAGCGACGACGGCGTTCTGTTGAACGCCGGAGCCGCCATTGGACTTGGTTGGCGTGGCGCTGGCACGATCGGCACCCTGCAGCGTGTCGAAGACGCCGTTCGCCACGTTCAGACCAAGGTGGACCACGCTCGCCAAGAGGAGCGTCACCACTGCCGTGAGGACGTCGAAGAAACCCACACGTGCAGCCACGACCAGACCGAGCAAGACCGGGACGAAGGTAGCGCTCATGAATGGAGCGCGGCTCATCCGATAGAGGAACAGGTCCGGCGAAAGCTTTGGCCGCACCACAAAGTGGCCCTCAGCGGAAAGGGCCTCGTAGTATCGGCGCGCCTTGGGCAGGCCACGCTGGTACGCGGCCGGCAGCGGCAGGTCGCGCTCGTCCCAGGCCCATACTCGGTTCGGCTTTATCACGAAACGACCACGCGGTCGCGCCGTGGCCACGCCCCAGACAGTGATATGCCTGCGCTCGTCGAAGCCGCCTTCCGGCAGCGGGTGGACGTGACTACCGGTGATGCCCACGGTCGACCCCGGGACTATCTTGAAGCCGGCTGGTTCAACGAAGCGGACGATCCCCTCGCTGGCCTTGACCTCGATCTCGACATCAACGTTGACCGGGTAGGCGTCGCTGGCGACCCAACTCAGGACCGCATGACGGTACTCCGAGAGCCTCACGAGACTGGCCGCGTCCACCGCATCGCCAGCCGGCGCGCCATCGGCCGCGTCATCGGCCGCGTCCCCCGAGGTTACAGCGATCGACTCAGCTGGATCGGCAACGTTCGGCTCGAGCGTTTCCTCGCGTTGGGCCGACCAGACGACCTTGGGCTCGACCGCTTCCATCGAGACCGACTCGACCGGCTCAGTCAGTCCGACGACCTTGGGCTCGACCGCCGTCCGCCGAGGCAGTCCAAACCTGAAGGTCATCGCGCCACCTCGGCCGCGACGTTGATCTGCGGGACGCGATCGGTCCGACCATCGGGCCAGAACCAGGTCTTGCGCGGCGTCAGCTCTATCAGCGCTCGCTCGAAGATGAGCGGGAATGCCAGTCGTGATTTGAACAGTTCCTGGATCGCCGGGTCCTTGCGAGTCCAGTTGTGGTAGAGACGCTCCCAGCCGGCGTGAAGGTCATCCTCGGCAACCCGGGCGTCGCACTGGATCGTGACCCGGCCCGCCATCCTGCCCGTTGCGTCGGTGTCGGTGACCGAAAGGCTAACCCGCGGATTGCGCTTGATGTGAGCGAGCTTGGCGCTGTCTAGGACGCTCGAGGTCACGAAGATCCGGTCGCCCCAAAGCAGCGGAATCAAGGTATAGGTGATGGGCCAGCCACCAGACGCGACCACGGTCAGCTCACCAACTAGTGCGGCGTCGATGAGTCGAGCGACTGGATAGGACAGTGCGGGCACGTCGACCTCCGAGCACGGAACGCCTGCTGGCTGACCAGCATTGTACGGAACACATGCCCGCCGACGTCGATGGGGAACTCCCTAGCGAGTCCGGTCGCGATCGGGAGACCCGCCGAATAGCCGAACCGAGGCAGCCGCGGCCTCCTGTTGCTCGCGGGTTATGAGGTGTCGACGATCCGAAGTGCTGTTGTGGGCATAGTCGGCGAGTGCCTTCTGGAGAACGTCGAGACGCTTGAGTTGGATGGCAACGATGGCCAACCAGCGCTGCTGGACGTCCTTGGGGCTGACCGCCGCCGCCAACCATAGGGAGTTGACGTCGTCGAGGCATATTTCGCCGGTCCCAAGCCCGGTGGACCAGGCCCCGTCAGCCGAGAGCTGGAGCAATCGCCTGACCGCTGCTCCGGACGCCTCCGTGACCCGCACGCAGACGGGGCACCTGGGATTGCCGAGCTCGGCCAGACCGCGTCCCTGGCCGGAGGCGTCGCTCCCAGTCAGCTTCTTGAGGGCGGCCAGGCGACGGCGGAGGATGGCATCAAGGAGAACGGCCGTGGCGAGCTGGCTGCTGGTCTGGAGCAGCTCCATCCTGGAGAGACTGACGCTGTGGGGCTGGCAGAAGCCCACGCCCTTGTCGATTTGGTCCCGGAATCCGCGATCCGTGGCGCCCTCACGGGCGAGGCCTCGCAAGGCTGCATAGCTCGCTTCCTGGCGGGCGTCGCAGATCGGACAGCGGCCGCGCTCCAGGGCCTCAGCCAGGCGGATCTCCTCGAAGTCGCGCGCAGGCAGCTTGCCGGGTTGGGTCGTCATACCCGACAGCCTAACGCGCCACCGGGCCCGACGCGTCGCCGTCTGCGGAACGCCCAGCCGCGGCGCGTCATCACCGCATGGGTGACACCGAAGCCGAGCAGGCACCAGATCGCCACCGTGACGAAGGCCCCGACCGGTAAGCCGAACTCGTTTGGGGCGATCATGCCCCTCGTCATCTCGCCCACGGCCTGGATCGGCGGGCTGCGTAGATGACCTGGGGCTTCCAGACCAGGAGCCTGGGCCAATCCAGCACCACGTCGACTGGGCCCGTTCCGACCGCCCGCCGAACCCGTTTGTTGAGATCGGCTGACTCATCTGGTCGCGGGGTATAGATTCGGTGTGGCGAGCGAGGCGCCAGCCCGCACGATCCGCTCGGAGGCCAGATGGCTCGACGCATCTTCAACTTCGAAAACCCCGATCGGTTCGTGGCCGGCACCATCGGCCAGCCTGGCAATCGCGCCTTCTACTTGCAGGCGCGCGACGGCAGCCGAATCGTTTCCGTCCTGGTCGAGAAGGTCCAGGTGGAGCTGCTCGCAGAACGCCTGCATCAGCTGCTGGCCGAAGTTCGGGCCCGCGGGGCCGGCGTTCCGGAAGAGCCTGTGGCCTCAGATATCGATACGGCCGCCTTGGATGAGCCCCTGAACGAGGCCTTCCGGGCCGGCACCATGGCGATCATTTGGGACGGCGACGGCGAGTCGATCTTCGTTGAAGTCAGAGCCATGTCCGAAGACGAGCAGTCCGAATCTTTCGAGGCCGAGAGCGAGGCCGAGGACTTGGAGGCTGAGGACGTGGAGGCTGAGGACGACACATCTGATGTCGTGCGGATCCACCTACAGCCCAGCAGAGCGCTCGCGTTCGCCAAGCAAGCCCTGGACGTGGTGGCCTCGGGACGACCGCCTTGCCCGTTCTGCGGCCAGCCGCTGAACCCTGAGGGCCACATCTGCGCCCGCCGAAACGGGTTCATGCATTAAGTCGATGACCGAAGAAATCGACGCATTGGCTGGCCTGGGGTTGACCCGGTCCGAGATGGAGGCCGCGGCTCTCGCAGGTCGCCAGGTGGCTGGTCGGCTCGACAAGTCGACCGCACTCCAACTCCTACGCGAAGGCGAGTTGATCGTCGTCGGGCGGCTGATGACGGCCTCGAACGCCACTTTCTTCGCCATAGTCGCTGGCGGAGCCCCCGATCCGGGACCGAGTAACTTCGCGAGTTGCGTCTACAAACCGACCCGGGGCGAGCGACCGCTCTACGACTTCCCCGATGGAACCCTCGCCTGCCGTGAGGTGGCAGCCCATGCCGTTTCCGAGGCGAGTGGCTGGGACATAGTGCCGCCCACGGTCATGCGGGACGGGCCATTCGGAGAAGGGATGGTCCAGCTCTGGGTCGAAGTCGACGAGTCGGTCGACATCGGCGACCTGATCTCATCAGACAACCCGGCCCTGCGCCGGATCGCGGTTCTGGATACGGTCCTGAACAACGCGGACCGAAAGGGCGGCCATCTTCTGCCCCTCCCCGACGGACGCATCCTGGGCATAGACAACGGCCTGTGTTTCGCCGTCGAGCCGAAGCTGCGGACGGTTCTGTGGCGCTGGCGGGGCCAGCCCCTGACCGACGACGAGTGCGCCGTGCTGTCAGACCTGCGGGAGCAGCTGGCGGGCGTCCTGCGGCAGCAACTGCGGCCACTTCTGACAGCCCACGAAGTGAAAGCCACGGCCCGGCGAATCGATGACTTGCTCGCCAGCGGGCGCCTCCCCCGCCCGGACAGAAACCGACCGGCCATTCCGTGGCCACCCTATTAGCCCAATTGAGCGAGGGGCGAAGCTCAACCGGGCGCGGCAAGTCGGCAGCGGCCCGCCTCGCCTGGCACAATCGGCCGTGGAGGCCGATGCGTGCTGAAGTACTTCGAGACCCGCACTCGAATCATCGTTCTGGTCGCAGTCGTGGCGAGACTGGCCACATTGCTACGCGTTGCGGCGGCAAGCGAGGTGGCAATCTCGCCGTTTCGGTCGTGGCTCTTGCTGGCTGTACGTCATCCTGGCGGCAAGTGTCTGGTGGGGCCAGCCGATCGGGGCCTGAGCGTTGGCTGAAAGCCGTCGGCTAAACTGGGCCGGCTGCCACCTTGTCTGGAAGTCGATCTGTGAAGCCAAGCGCGCGCCCGGACGAACTGAATAGGGCCACCGACCCGGGCGCCGCGGATCCGGAGGAGAGGCCAGGCTCGCACCGGGACAGACGCATCGACGACCTGACGAACCTGTTTGGCCGACCGATCGCCCGCCTTGCCGGCCTGATGGGTCGCCTCGTTCGAACTCGGTCGCGCGCCGACACATTCGGCCTTCTGGTGGCCTGGTTCCTCCTCCTAGCGATCGGCGTCCAGGTAGCGGCCGTCGTCATCGACAACCTGCGCGTCAACTGGTGGTCGGCCTACGACACCAACGCCTACTGGCTGGCGGCCAGGCATGTCGTCGGCGGTCAGCCGCTCTACGCTCAGGCTGAGATTTGGACTGCCGGCGCGTTCAAA